>JBDNFX010000325.1:0-2274 GCA_041689575.1 Kapaibacterium sp. (SeqCode) | reverse complement strand
TTTGTTAGTGCAAAAATTTCTCATTTAGTACATCTTCCACAAGGGAAAGTAGAGCGTAAAGAACGTGCTCAACGAATGATAGAAACAATGGACAATCTTGGTTTCGGTAACTGTTCAAATCATCGCGAATGCGAAGCAGTTTGCCCTAAAGAAATCAAATTAGAAAACATTGCTACAATGAACAGAGAATATGCTGCATCAATAGTATAATAAATTCCTTACATTTGTAAATTAAAAAAGCCCCAAATCGGGGCTTTTTTTTGTTATAAAATGTCAAAACATTTTGTATCTCTGTATAGAAGATTTACTCCCTCTTTGCTGTTTCACAATTATTTTGTCATTACCATTGGAATGGAGGTTGTAACGCCATTGTTACGAGCTACTACAAGGTAATACCCGTTCGAAAGTGGTTGATTGGTTATTGTTCCAGTGAAATTTCCATTAAACACGTTTGAACTGTATTTCGATACTCTTTCACCGTTCACAGTGTAGATTTCTATTGAAAGTGTTCCTTCGGTAATATTTGAAATGTTCAACGTATTTTGATCAAAGAATGCTTCCATTTGTAAATTTTTTTGGGTAACTTCAGAAATAGAAGTTGTAATTTCTTTTACTTCGTGAAGTAATGATACATACGGATCGAATAGGATATTTGTTGGCTCAAAAGAAAGAGTAAATTTTTCAACTTGTGTACGATATTCGTTATAGATTGTTACTACTGCGGTATCTGTAATTTCTGCTCCTACTAAGCGAGAGAATAAAATTTGAACTGGTGCTTTAAAGATATTGTTTATTCCTGAACCTTGTTGTGTTTGTCGTAATGTAACGGTAACTTCGGTGTCAGTACCTTTTGGTATGGTTTTATAATTTACATCATAAGTAGGATGCCCCGCATTATAAACCCACTGATCCATAAATTCATTTACCGAAATTGGATATGGAACTCCTGTAGTAACATTATTTGGCGTTAACTCGTTTTGGAAAAAGTTCTTAAATTCTTCTGTTGTTACCGATTGATACGAATATTTCTGGAAATATTTTTGTAACGCAGGAAAGAATATTTCTTTTCCGTAGTGTCGAGCCATCATGTGGTATATCCAACTTGCTTTAGAATAAGTAATCCAAGTATATTGAAATAATTTATCTACTGGAATTCCATATATAGGTGCAACCACTTGCTTTTTGGAAACATAGTACCGCCTTGCATCATCCATTACCGTATTCCCACCAAATGGATTTCCTGATTTAGCTTCTTCCCAAAGTGATTCTCCCCAAGATGCACCACCTTCGTTCAACCATAAATCGTTCCAAGTTGCACACGATACCAAATCACCAGTCCAATGGTGCATTAATTCGTGAGCAATTCCACCTTCATAAAAGTCTTGAAGTAGCCAAGCTCTATTGATCGTTGTCATGGTTTGATGTTCCATTCCACCATAAAAGAAAGGTTGAATAACTGCCATACCGTACGAATTGAATGGATATTCCCCTAAAATAGTAGAATAATCTTCCATCATTTTCACCATATACTTATAGGCGTTTTTCGCATTATATCTGCCTTGGGTACCATCGACATCTCTTTCCCAGGCATAATAGTGAACAGGAACTTTAATTGTAGTATCGGTTACTCTAGAATATGTATCGGTCCAATAAGTAAATTTAGACGCAACGGCTACCATTAAATAAGTAGGAATTGGCGTTGTATCGCTATAAAAAAATGTTAACGAGTTATCTTCTAAATGGGTAAGAGTTGAATCTTGATTTCCATTCGATGTAGCAAGGTTTCCTTCTGGAACTCTGATGGAAATTGAACTCTTAAATTTATCATACGGTGCATCGTTACAAGGTGTCCAATCCCGAGCGAAAATAGGTTCACTCATTGTATAACAAAGTGCCGCTGGCAAGGTATCAATAACTCCTTGATCCATATTCACTGATCTATTTTTTTGATAAACAAAAAAACCTTGATTTGATGTCCCTACAAATGTGTAGTGAAAACGAAGTGTATACGGTTGGTTTACTTGGAATGGGTTTGGAATTGGTATTGTTTGTTCTTGACCAACTTTAGGCGGTAGACTTTGACTTTGGTATACATTATTGATAAACAGTGAATCTATTCGCAAACTACCAATATCTACAACTATTGAAGAAAGCATTGTAGCATTGTTACTTACAGTCAAAGAAGTAATTCCTTTAAATGTTCTTTTGTTATTTGGAACAGAATCTACTGCAGAAAGGGGCGTTCGCCAATCCATAAATATATTCATTGATAAA
>JBDNFX010000324.1:0-2726 GCA_041689575.1 Kapaibacterium sp. (SeqCode) | reverse complement strand
TGTATTCCTATTCCTGTAGAATAACGAATAAACTTCTCATTAGTAAAATCATTCGTTGTTAATGAAATACTTCCTCCTATTGCAGCCGTTCCGGTTGAGGCTAAACCAGCTCCACGTTGAACTTGAATTCGAGACAAAGAAGTTGTAAGGTCGGGCGAGTTGATCCAATAGACATTATGGTCTTCAGGGTCATTCTGTGGAATACCGTTAATTAAAACTGAAATTCTGCGTTGATTAAACCCTCGCATGGTCAAGTTAGAATACCCAATCGAATTTCCATTTTCAGAAAAAAAGATAATTGAAGGCAAATCTGATAAAAGATTTGGTAAATCTACATTCGTGTAACGTCTTTGTAGTTCTTTCTGAGTTATATCAGAAAAAGAGACGGGAGATTTTCGTTCCTCGGCACGGATTGTCGTTACAGTAATGGAAGGAATATCATACTTTCGTAATGTGTCTTTTTGAGAATGTAGAATTGGAACAATACAAAAAGTTAATGCTAAAAAAGTAGCAGTAAATAGTTTTCTTTGAGGCATAAAAACCTCTCCTGTAAAAAAGTTGGACATATAAAATGTCCGTTAGGAATTGAGATAAGGTGGGAAGATACGAACAAAATTCGTACTACCGTTTTCCTACGCTGGTATTAGCCAGTTCAGGTTCTAAGAGTTTAATCTCAGCTGATCAATTTGATTCAGCACCTCTAACGGAAGTACAAATATACAAAATTTACTTGAATACTATTATAACTACATCTGTTAAACCATCAATTTTTACAGGAATGCATGTACACGTAATAGATTTTCCTTTAGATTGAAGCTCTAAAATAGATTCTCCACCACGTAAAGCAGTTATAATCCCAGTTGTTAACTGTTGAACTATCTCTGTTTTAAATTGTTTAAACCATTCTTTTTGAAATTGAAGTTCAGAAGATAACAAAAGTTCTTCATATTCTTTTTTTGTTGATGAACTATAAATCACTTTTTCATACCTATCAACAATAAATGAAAAGTTTGTTAATAATTGTAAAACTGCTTCTACTCTTTCTAATCTTGAAATTGTTTCACTATGTTCTTCAGAATTCTTTTTAATTGTTTGGAATAACATTTCAGGAATTAATGAAATTTCTGATGTTGTTGATTTTTTTGAATCAATTGTTGAAAGCTGGATAACTCCAATTGCAATATAATTATTTGATGTAGCTTGAAATGAGTGCCATTCTACCGAAACATCATTAATTGTTTCTGTAAAAACAACATTTTCACCTTTAAGTACTTTTTTAAGAATCGATTTTCTTTCGTTCTTGAGTTCAAAAACAGAAGCAAAAGGTTTTCCCATCGTTGAATTTCCGGAAAGACTTAGATATTGCAATCCATTTCCTTCTGAAGAAAGTATTGTTTCTTTTTCAGAATACGTAACATATATTACAGGCGTGAATCGTAAAAGTAAATCTAATACTACACTTCGTTCTTTTTGTTGACCCGATAAAATTTGCAAATCATCTTGAATAATTTCTATAGAATACAATGTTCTTGAAATGTTTCTCATTATTGAAAAACGACAATTTATCTCAATATCATATCCGTTTTTGGTTTGGAACTTTTGATTTGCAAAAATTACTCCTTGTTCTTTTAAAGGATTTAGAATTTCAGCATTAAATTTGTCATAAGAATGATCGAAAAGTAGATTAGAATACAGTTCGCCTATAACATTTTCTTCGTTATAACCCAAAACATCTTCTGCACCCTTAGACCAATTTATAATATTTAACTTGTTATCTACTATAATTATTGGCTGTAAAATATGCTTTATAATCTTTTTTTCTAATTGTAACTCGGCTGAAAGAAACTCTTTGGCTTCATATTCTTCTTGTAACCGTTTTGAAATATGTTTAAAATCTAAAGTACGCTCTTCTACTTTTAATTGAAGTTCTTCTTGCATTGAATGCATCGCTTCTTCAATTCTTTTTCTGTTCGTCATATCCCTTATGTTCACAACCGCAGCATAATACTCTCCAGTTTCTTTTTTCTGTATTGGAGAAATATTCATTGTCAACCACCCAAAAGTTCCATTATTCCTATGAATTCCTACGGTAACTTCAAGTACTTTCGATTCTTCAAAAACTCTGTTTATTGGATGTCTTTGAGCAGGAAGTGGGCTACCGTCAGCATCAACTAATTTGAAAGGAGCATTATAAAATGATATTGTAGAATGATTATCGTCTCTCATTCCAAGAAGTTGTTTTGCTACCGGATTAGAAAATTGAACTAACCCAGTTTTTGAAACTATAATAAAACCTTCAGTTGAGTGTTCTAATGCATTTAATATAAAATCAGTTGAAATGTAATCTGTTTCTGCAGATTTCCCAACTGGTTTATAATTAACTTGAAAGTTATCTGAAAAATGGAATACTAAAAATCGACACATTATATCTGCTTCAGATAAAAGTGGATATGGTTTAAAAGCATTATTTGCAAAATTTGCTACTGATTTTATGGATAATCTGTTTGGTAATGCTTGAGCATTTTCCCATTTGTTCAATGTAGCAATAGAAATTGAAAGCATTTCAGCAAATTCTACCTGAGTAAAAGGAGCAAATTGTTTTATGAATCCTACGTATGTTCTTAAAAACAGAACATTTCTAGAAAACATAAACTTACATTGCTCTTCATAATTTGCTAACGACCATTCCTCAGGTTTTTCTGTCAACAGATCGTACAATGGGGCTA
>JBDNFX010000323.1:0-5151 GCA_041689575.1 Kapaibacterium sp. (SeqCode) | reverse complement strand
CAATGTTCAACTAGTAGTTCAACTTCAGGGTAAAGTGGTGCTGAGGAACAAAAAATCTTCACTTCTTCCTTGATACTTCTGTATAAATCAACATTACCATAATTGTTGATTACTTTGTTAATATATTCAGCAATTTGAGCCATATCAACTTCTTCCATACCACGAGAAGTCATAGCTGCAGAACCTAATCGGATACCAGAAGTAATTAATGGAGATTGTGTATCAAAGGGAACCCCATTCCTATTACAAGTGATTCCAGATGCATCTAGAGCAATTTCGGCTTCTTTTCCTGTGATGTTTTTATTACGAAGATCTACCAACATTAGGTGATTATCTGTCCCGCCACTTATTATCTCAAAACCAAATTTTTGTAAAGCATTGGAAAGTGCCCTAGCATTTTTAACTACTTGAATAGTGTAATCATTGTAAGAATCTGTTAAGGCTTCACCAAAGGCTACTGCTTTAGCTGCAATTACGTGCATTAATGGTCCACCTTGTATTCCTGGCATTACCATAGAATCTAACAATTCACCCATTAATTTTCTACGTCCAGATTTTGGAGCAACCAATCCAAATGGGTTTTCGTAATTATGTCCCATTATGATTAAACCACCACGTGGTCCACGTAATGTTTTGTGGGTTGTAGAGGTTATGATATCGCAATACTGAATGGGAGAATCTAATCGACCTTTGGCAATCAATCCTGCTGGATGGGCAATATCTGCCATTAAAAAAGCATCAACCTTTTTAGCAATATCGTGGAAAGCTTTATAATCAATGTTTCTTGAATATGCAGAGGCACCAACTGTTATCATCTTCGGACGATGTTTAACAGCCATTTCTTCAACTATATTGTAGTCAATTAAACCAGTTACTTTGTCAACTCCATAATCAACAAAGTTATAAAATTTTCCAGAAAAATTATTTGGAGAACCGTGGGTAAGGTGACCGCCGTGAGATAGATTCATTCCAAGAACTGTGTCACCAAACTTTAAATATGTAAAATAGACAGCCATATTTGCAGATGAGCCACTATGTGGTTGAACATTGGCATATTCAACATGAAACAGTTTTTTTAGTCTGTCGATAGCAAGATTTTCGGCAAGATCAACATATTCACAACCGCCATAATAACGCTTGCCAGGATATCCTTCGGCATATTTATTGGTTAGAACGGAACCTTGTGCTTCCATAACAGATAACGAAGTGAAATTTTCACTGGCAATTAATTCGATTTTATCCTGCTGTCGATGCCATTCCTTTGCTACAGCGGAATAGACATTAGGATCGGTTTGTCTTAATGTTGTATACATTCTATTTGTTGACATAAAAAGAAAAAATTATTGAATCACAATAGGGGTTGTAAATGTAGTAATTCCATCTTGAAGTCGTAAATAATACATTCCAGATTGTAATCCAGAAGTTGAAATTGGGATTGATAATTGTGATGAACGTAAGTATCTAGATAAATCACCAACCAATTCACCAATAGAATTGTACAAATACAAGGTTCCATTTGGGAAAAGTTTTGGTAACTGAACAGCAGCCATACTTCCTTGAACAGGGTTTGGAGAAACTAATATTTTTGAAGTATTAGAAGTTTGGTCAGCAACACTTGTTAAATCAGATAAACGAATGCACAATACATCTTGGTTTTCAGAATTCACAAAACAAAACATACTTGCATCAAAATTGTTCAAATCTTGGTAGGACACTATCCAATATGGATCATTTCCGTTTAACTCTGGGAATTCATCTGCATCATCATCTTCTAATTTTAAAACTGATACGTAATCTGGTAATGTATCAGGGTAATCTATTCTAAATTTATTGAAGACAGCATCTGTCTGAAGTCTAGGTAAAATTAAAGCTGAACTTAAAAAATTGTTTGGTATTTCTTTTTTAGAAGCTGATGCTGTATCTAAAGAAACAGCAGAAGGCTCAATTTCAAATGCAGTATTTGTAACATTTCCTAAAACAGAAAGTCTCGTTACCGCATATAAAAAGAAACGCGTTTGGGATGGAGAATAATATAGATACAACCATGCTAAATTTTTACCATCAGCAAAAGAAAAATTCGTGGCTATAGGTGCTAAAGGTGTTGGTATTGTACCATTAACTGAAGCAATAGTTGTCAAATATGTGTCTGATGCACCATTCTTTGCATGTCCATTAACATAATCAAGAACAACTTCTGGGGTATATCGTTCTAATTGAGCGTTAGAAACTGAAAAAGAAAAAAGTGCTAAAAGGCTGGAACAAAAGCAGATTGAAATTTTCATTATTATATTAAAATTAGTGAGAAAGATTATCGTAATCTATTAGTATCGATAGTATTTAAGTATTCAACCTTTTCAAGTAAAGAAGATTCTTCTTCTATATTTTCTGGGTCAGGCAAACAGCAATCAACGGGGCAAACTGCAGCGCATTGAGGTTCGTCGTGAAACCCTTTACACTCAGTACATTTATCTGGGACAATATAATAGATTTCATCTGAAAAAAAATCTCTATTAAATCCCCCTGGCGATGTTGAATCAGAGTAATCAACACCAGCTAGTTTCCAAACTGAACTTGGTTCATAAATCGCAGTATTTGGACATTCTGGTTCACAAGCTCCGCAGCTTATACAGTCTGAAGTAATATATATAGCCATTGTAATTCCTTTTTACAGTAATTGTTTAATCTGAAGTTGTACAATTTTTTCACCGTCTGTTTTAAAACGGATACCTTCAGACGAAGAAGTAGTATGAAATTTAGTTCCATCAATTTCAATAAAAATACCGTCAGTAAAAGTAGAGTTTATTTGAATAAAATTTTCAACTCTTGGTTTTTGACTTTGTTCTGTCAGTACTTGAACTAACACAATTTGATCTTGATATTGTTTTTCTAACTTCAATAAAGTAGATTTCATTTCATCAAGAAGAGGTACTTTCATTGTTAACTTTTTCAATTGAATCATTCTTTTTACTATATGTTCAATTGTATGCTTCGTTGAAGCAATTTTTATCTTAAAGTCGGTTAATTTCGTTTTTTGTTGTAGTATTTTCTCTCGTAATAAACGTTTATCACCTGCAATTAAAGAAGTATGTATAAATTCACCCGGTTTTGTAACTTTACCGGCAATTATATTGTTACAAACTACCAATTTCGATCCTTGAATAATTGCCTTTATTCCATCGAAACTTCCACCTGAAGTAAGTTCGGAAGAACGGACTTCATTTTTTACGATAAAATCCATTTCATTTATGACTAAACATTGGTTTAAAGAGATACAATTTATTTTGCCTCGAACAAACAATGTACAATAGCTAACGGTACCTTGAATTGTTACATCTCCCAAGCAAACAATAGTGCTTCTTTCAATAGTTCCCTTGCAAATCAAATCGCCTGTAATGTACAACTGAGATTTTTCTATGAATTGTTCTACAGTAACATTGCCTTGCAATTGTTCAATTACATTATTTTCACCAAAAAATTTCTCAAAAGTAAGAGATTCATTCGATAGCGGATAAAGTAAAAAATACTCTTGAATAGTTTTCTTCGAAAAAAGACAAGTATTCCCTATTTGGTTTTGATACATACTCTCAAAAATTAAAACTAAAACTACTCTTCAATTGAAGTGAAATTGTTAGTAACTTTTATGTTTAATTGTTCAATTCGATATCGTAATTTCGCTCGAGAGATGTTCAGCACCTTAGCAGCTTGAATTTGATTCCCTTCAGTAATTTTCAGGGTTTGTAAAATTAAATCTTTCACAACGTTATTCCACAAAGCACCTTCTTTCGAAATATGTAACTGATGTTCTCCAGTTTCAAGATCTATTGGTTTTTGTTTTAATAACTGGGATTGCAAACTTGCTGTATGATTATTCGGTTTTAAGAAAGCTAACGACTCTTTGCTTATTATAGTTTGAGATTCTAATAACATTATTCTTTCAATAACGTTTCGTAATTCACGTATATTCCCTTTCCAATAATACGATTGCAATGTTTGAACAGCTTCTGGAGTAAATCCAGAAATTGATTTCGAAAACTTAGTATTAAATTCTTTAACAAACGATGATGCAATTGGAATAATATCTTCAATCCGATTTCTTAATGACGGTAATTCTATTGTTGCTACGTTTAGTCGATAGTATAAATCTTCTCGGAATCTGCCTTCTTCAACAAGTTTTTCTAAGTTTTGATTTGTTGCAGCAATTACCCGTACATCGACACTAATTTCTTTCATTCCGCCTAATCGATAATACTTACGTTCTTGTAAAACACGCAATAACTTAACTTGTAAATCTAATCCTAATTCACCAACTTCATCTAATAAGATTGTTCCCCGATGAGCTTGTTCAAATCGCCCTTGTTTTACTTTTTCCGTTGCACCGGTAAAAGCACCCTTTTCGTAACCGAACAATTCATTTTCTGCAAGTTCTTTTGGAATCGCACCACAATTAATGGTAATAAACGGACCTTTAGAACGAGTAGAGTTTTTATGAATAAACCGAGCAAATAATTCTTTACCTGTCCCTGTTTCCCCAAGAATCAAGGAAGTTGTGTCTGCACCGGCTACTATTCGAGAAACTTCTAGGGCAGCTTTTATACCATCGGAGACACCAATAACTTCTTCGGGTTGTTCTGCTTCTAAACGTTCTGAAAGCACGTCGACTTGTCTTTTTAATTCATATTTTTCTAAAGCACGTTCTACTGTTAATTCTAACTGCTCTAAATCTAATGGTTTGACAATGAAATCTTCAGCACCTAAACGCATTGCTCGAACTGCCATTCGGATATCAGAAAATGCAGTCATCATCACTACAGGAACTTGATGTCCATTGTCACGAAGTTCTTGCAATATCTCTAAGCCATTGTAATGCCCTAAGAAAATATCTAAGAGAAGTAAGTCAGGGCGTAAGTCGTCAATTGCCTCGAGGGCTTCTTTGGCGTCAGTATAAACATACACATCAGAATATGTCTCCTCTAATACACTTTTTACAGTTGTATTGACTAATGGATCATCTTCTAAAACGACAATAACATACGGTTGTTTAGCCATAGAACGGTTCTCCTTTTGAAGAAGGAATATTAGAGTTGTGTAATTTTGTCAATAATGCAGTAACAGGAATCAACTCATTTGAATTTTCAGTAAAAACAGCACAAT
>JBDNFX010000322.1:0-9303 GCA_041689575.1 Kapaibacterium sp. (SeqCode) | reverse complement strand
CATCCAAATATCCTTGTTTCTGCAAATTCCTATTTTACAAATGCTCGTTTTACAAAAACAAATACATTTGTACCTAGAATTCCACCTTTGCTTTCTAAATTCGAGTGTACTTATAAAAGTAATGCATTTCAACTAAGTTTAAGTGCAACAAATGCACTTGAACAAAATAACTTAGGTGAATTTGAAACGAAAACACCTGGTTATACACTCTACGATATTTCTTCTCAATATCATTTTCAGTGGAATTCTACCCTACATACAGTTTCATTCTCGCTGTTGAATATTACAAATACCCTGTATAGAAACCATCTAAATAGAATAAAAGACTTGTTTCCAGAACAAGGAAGAAATGCCCGTTTACTCTATTCTATATTCATATAATTTACATAAATTCGAAATCTTTGTGTGTAACACTTTGACTGTATCCATTTTTTTCTTATTTTAATGTTTCACTACGTTAACACTATCCACCTTTAGTCTAATGAGTCCACGCATAGTATTTTTGCTGAATATCCTCATATTTGGAATGTTTTGCCCAAACAGCGTTCTTTCACAACGGTGGGAAAAAATCACGAATATTCAAGCACAATATAATTTACCAACAGATTATTATTTAGATATATACTTTCTACCTTCTAACCCACAATTAGGCTGGGCTTGTGGATATTCAGGAAAAACACTTCGGACTATTGATGGCGGTGTATCTTGGTTAGGTTCTTCTGTTGCAAGTATTGAAATGTTAGAATCTATTCAATTTTTAACACCACAAATAGGATACACAAGTGGTCCAGGTGGAGTTTTCAAAAGTATCGATGGTGGAATTTCTTGGATAAATGTCAGTAATTCAATAACCGGAGATCTTTGGGGACTATATTTTCTTTCTATTGATTATGGTGTTGTAATTGGTGGTGGGTGTGCTACAAATCAAAATTTTAATCATACAACAAATGGTGGAACAACTTGGAACACTTCTACGTATTCAATTCCAAATACAGGACTTACTGACCCAATCTTACTTTCTGATGGTGTTGGATTCGCCTCTTCGAGCGGAAGGATTTGGAAATCTCTTGACAGCGGTAAAACTTGGAATGTAGCATCTTCAACTGGTGATGTTGGTTGGCAAGAAGAAATAACGTTTCTAAATGGTACCATTGTAGTTCCAACAGCTGGTGACAATTGTCAGGGAGGAACAAATGGTTCTTTACGTTTTTCTAGCGATTCAGGTATTACTTGGAAAAGCTTTCCAATTCCTTATAATATGTTTGGTACTTATATAATTGATCAACAACGTGCATGGGGGTGTGGTTTAGCAGGTTCAATTTATTATACTGATAACGCAGGTATTTCTTGGGACTTAAAGAATTGTGGAATTGGTGGAGTTGATTTAGACGATGTTTTTTTCATAAATGATACAACTGGTTTTGTTGTTGGAAGTGGAATATTTCGATTGGTCCCGTCTTCAAGAACTATTTCAAAAAATACAATTGATTTTGGTACTTTTTGTATTCCTGGTTCTAAAGTTGAATTAGTTAGCGCTTCAAATAGTTCTTTTAGTGATGTTTCAATTTCCGTTACTTTGCTCACAAACGAAGATAATTCGTTTATGATAGTAAATGACAATCAACAACCATTTCAAATTGGGAAATGCGAACAACGGTCTGTAGGGATATTGTTTGCACCTACTACAGAAGGACTTAAAACTTGCAGCCTAAAAATTTCTTTTTCTACAGGGGAAGAATATATTGTTATTGCAAGTGGAATAGCTACAACGAGAAAATCACAACCAGCCGATACAATTGTATTTTTTGATTCTACGCAATGCAATACACTTCAATATACGAATGCTTTATGGTACAACACTGGTTTTGTAGAAGAAAAAATTTCTGAAGTTATTTTCGATTCAGGTTCTTCTAGAATATTATATCTTTCTCCACCTACTTTACGTATTCCACCAAAAGATTCTATAAATATTGTCTATTCAGTTATTCTAAATGATACTGGTTGGGTTTCAACTCGTTACCGATTTAAAGTTGAACCTTGTAACAACTTTTCCTACCAAGATGTGTATGTTTATGGAATTTCTTCGATAATAAATGCTGTAGATTCTATTCGATTTCGAAGTACATGCGAACAAAACACCTTTGATTCTTTAAAAATTAAAAACACTGGTAACGATTCACTTATTTTGCGAAACCCTAGGGTTTTAGGTCCAAATTCATCTTCCTTTACCATCGTTTCTTATAATGATGGAACAAATGCATTTCAATTAAAAAAAGTTGCTCCGAATGATAGTATTTACTTACTCATTCAATTTACACCTTCTATTCTAGGCAATGTCACTGCTCAATTAGAAATTCTTACAAACGATTCAACAAAAGAACGTGGAAACAAAGCAATATTCAAGGGATCTTTATTAGGTTTTTGGGGCGCTCCCGACTTATCGAGTGACAAAAAAGTAATTGATTTTGATTCTATTTGTGTTGGAACTTTTTTATCTGATACAATCACAATTTACAATTTAGGTGTTGTTGCTGCTGAATTTGAACCTTTAGAATTTGATAAAAATAATATTTTAGTACTGTTAACTCAAGGAACATTCCCAATAGTTATCGAACCAAAAGATTCCACAAAAATTGTTATCACAGCATTACCACAGAAAATAGGGAAAGTAAAGGACACAATTTGGTTAGTTTCAAGTACTTGTAATTTAGAAAAGTATATTGTTGTTGAGTTCTTTGGTAAACAAGGAATTCTTTCTATAAATCCAACAACTGTTAATCACCAAGTATTACAATCAACATACGATACTTCTTCGGTAGTAGTAAAGAATTTAGGAAATGTAGCTGTAAATATTTCCACAATATCTTTTGTTCCTGCAAATGCTAAACTTGAAATATTATTTCCCAAAACTTCCCGCATTTTAGAACCAAACGATACCTTTTCTGTAGTGTATAGGTACACTGCTGGTTTACTAGAAACTATACAGTCTACAATCCAATGCATTCCAAACCTTGATGAATGTTCTAATGTAGCAAGTATCCCTATCATTGTAAGAGGCGTAGGCTCGCTATTGCTGTTAAGTGATACTCTGATAACCATTTCTCAACGGTGTTCAACTGAAACACTTTGTAAACAAGTTTCTTTAGTCAATAGAGGAATTTCTCCCGACACAATTATACAAGTTTCAATTTTGTCCTCGTCAGTTACACCTATCAGTATATCGAATCAAATTTCGGTTGGCTTTGTAATCAGAGCAGACGAAACAGTAACTTCAACTTTATGTTATTCTCCTTTGTCTGAAGGATCCCAAGTTGATACTTTATTTGTATTGACTGCAAATTCAGACAAACCGCTGATTCTTTTGATAAATTCTACTTATTATAAAACTTCCACTACAATAGCTGATAGTATTTTTGATTTTGGTATTGTCAGAAAATGTGATTCAATTCAAATACTTTCAACAACTTTAGTTAATTCGGGTTCACTAAAGGATACTTTAGATCTCGTTGTTCCAGAGTCTTCTTCGTTAAACGATTTTTTTGTTCCATTAGAAGTCTCTATTCTTGGAAATGATTCTTCAATTTTCAGTATCACATCAGACCCAATAAGTTTTGTTTCAAAGACGGAAGGAATTTATTCTGGAAGATTTGTATATAGATCGAGAATTTGCGGAACTATAATTGTTATAAATGCTATTTGCGAATACATTGATCCAAAATTAGTACTATCAAGTTCAAACTTAGATTTTGGGCAAATATGGATGGATGATTCGAGAATTGATTCAATAGAAATTTCAAACACTTCAACATATCCTATTACAATTCAAAATGGTGATTTTACTAATCGTCAATTAGGTTTTACTATAAATACATTAGATTTTCCAATTACCTTATTGCCTGATTCTAGTACATTTATCAAAGTGTTTTTTACTGCAACAGTTGAGGGGATTTCTACAACGGACCTTACTTTCTATATGCAATCAGCATGTGCTGATTCACAGATTGTACAAGTAACGGCTAATGTACCTTTTGAATCGTATTCTGTTTCATTTGGTTTGGAAGATAAATCGGGAGTACCCGGTGAAGAAGTTATTTTTCCTATATTCTTATATGATTCATTAACAAGGGCAAAAGTTTCTGAAATAGAATTTTCTATTGGTTTTGACAGTCGTTTGCTTTCTCCAAAAGGAATTCTCTTACCTTGGACGGTACCTCCTCGACTTATACCATTTATATATACAAATAATATTTTGTCTTTTTCTGTTCCCCAAAATGAGAAGTTCGATTTAGGGCGACAACCAATGCAGATTGCTCGAATAATAACTCGAGCATTGTTAAATAAACCAGACAAAACACCATTAAATTTTATTTCAATTATTCCAGTAACGACAAAAAGGGTTTCTACATCTTCTCGAAATGGTTCCTTTACTATTAGTGTTTGTGGAATTAGAAGTGGATTAGAATCGTTGCCAATAGCTCTTGTTGCTTTCCCACATCCAGTTGTGAACAATTCGGAAATAGAGATAACAATTGGAACCTCCGCAGATCAATTTGCGGATATTGAAATATATTCAATTCTGGGAATTTCGCAAAACAATGTTCGGATGTCTTTAAACCATTCTCAAACGAATACTTTGGTACTTCCTGTAGACAAATTAGGAAATGGAACTTATTTCCTTGTGGTGAAAACGCAATATGGAGAAGTGTTTCAGCAGCAGATAATTCTACACAATTAAAAAAGAATTTTAATTGTTTAATGCACCTTCTTTAATCCATTGTTTCATTCCAACTACTTGTTCTGGCTTCACTCTAGATGGAATATCCCAAACTAAATGGTTTACTTTGCCATCAAGTAATTGAATTAATAAATTCTGTTCTGGCGGAAGGTTGGGTGCTACTAACCCTGGGTATTCAATCATAAGATACGTATATTCAGTAACTCGCAAATTACCGGCTCTTGATTCAGATGAGTGACACCCACCAAGTCCACAACTTAAAGTTAAAAACGGTTGAACGGTTACTGAATAACTTATATTTTTTTCAGGGAATATAATTTCAGTAGGGTTAGAAACTATATTAGAATTGCAGCTCCAAGCAACGAAACTTAAAATTGCAATGAAAACGGAGTTAATAACTTTCTTTATCATTTGGAAATTGTTCGTTTTCAATATCATTAATATATTCTTTCGTAGCAGTTAATATTCTTTGATACAAAGAATCATATTTTCTTACAAATCGTGGATTAAAATCAACAGATAGTCCCAACATATCAGAATAGACTAATATTTGACCATCGCACCCTAAACCTGCTCCAATTCCAATACTTGGAATTGATAATTCTTTAGAAATTTCTAAAGCTAAAGTAGCAGGAATTTTTTCTAAAACAATAGCGCAAGCTCCAGCATTTTGAAGATCTATAGCAGCTTTTCGAATTGCTTCGGATTCTTCCACATCTTCGCCTCGTACTTTATACGAACCAAATTTATGGATACTTTGTGGTGTTAGTCCTAAATGTCCCAAAACTGGAATACCTGAATTGGTCATATTAAAAACAGAGTCTAACACAATTGAAGTTGCACCTTCCAATTTAATTGCTTCCGCTCCAGCTTCTTTTAGAAGACGACCCGCATTTCTGAAAGCTTCACGAGCATCAACTTGATACGACATAAACGGCATATCGGCAACTATCAATGCTCTTTTCGAACCTCGAATAACAGCTTTAGTATGATAAATAATATCATCAATTGTTACAGGTATAGTAGTTTCATGACCTTGTATCACATTCCCTAAAGAATCGCCGACTAATAGCATATCAATTCCTGCTTCGTCTAAAATTCTTGCCGTAAGTGCGTCGTATGCAGTTAAGCAAGTAATTTTCTTTTGTAATTCCTTCATTTCTTGAAGGGTTCGTGTGGTTACTTTTCGTTGTTTTATAGATTCCAGAGAACTCATTGTTTATGTAAAGTAAAGATAAAAAGTGTATAATTATGTAAAGATATAAAAAAAGTGCTGTACCTCAAAAAAAAAAGGTACAGCACTCAATAACTTTGTAACACAAAACTACTTACGTACCTGCGTTATAATCGTTCATATATTTAATTTGTTCATCTGACAAAACATCGATATTGATTCCCATTGTTGCAAGTTTTGTTGCCGCAATAAATTGATCTTGTTCCAATGGAATATCAATAACTTCTATAGGTAGAGGGTTTCCAGATGTGTGAGATTCAACAATACGAACGTGAGACAAGAATTGATTCGCAAAAGACATATCCATTACTTCAGAAGGGTGCCCTTCAGCAGCAACTAAGTTTACTAAACGTCCTTCGGCTAATAAATAAATTTTCTTCCCGTTTTTCAGAGTATATTCTTCACAATTTTGACGAATCACTCTTTTGCTTACAGAAATAGATTCTAATTCTTTAATATTAATTTCGGCGTCATAATGGCCAGTATTACAAACGACAGCACCATCTTTCATTGATTCAAAATGATGTTTGCGAATGATATCTTTTACTCCAGTTGCTGTACAGAATATATCGCCAACTTTTGCAGCTTCGTCCATTGTCATTACTTCATGACCTTCTAATGTTGCTTTGATAGCAGCAGTAGCTTTCACTTCAGTAGTAATAGTGTTTGAGCCCATACCTTTAGCACGTTTTAATACACCAGAACCACAATGACCATAACCAGCGACAACGAAAGTTTTACCAGCTAACATAATTGAAGTAGAACGAACGATACCATCAATAGTAGATTGACCTGTACCGTATACATTGTCAAAATCCCATTTAGTTTCTGCATCGTTTACGGCAATAACTGGGTAATATAATTTTTTTGCAGCACTACGAGCACGTAAACGTTGAACACCTGTTGTTGTTTCTTCTGATCCACCAATAACAACAGATTTTGCATAATCTTCATACTTTTCGTGAACTCTATCGATAAGATCACAACCATCATCTAAAGTTAAATGCGGGCGAAAATCTAATGTTCTATCGATACACCAATAGAAATCTTCATGGTTACCGTACCAAGCAAAGATAGAAACACCATCTTTTGCTAAAGCTGCAGCAACTGAATCGTTTGTAGAAAGAGGGTTGCAACCAGACCATGTTAAATCTGCACCTGCGTCGATAAATGTTTTAATTAGTACAGCAGTTTCTTTGGTAACATGTAAACAACCTGCGATTTTATACCCCTTAAATGGTTGAGTTTTTTTGTATTTTTCTCTTAAACTCATCATAACTGGCATATGAGCTTCTGCCCATTCAATTAAATTTTGTCCTTCTTGTGCTAAGTCTATATTACGAACGCAATAGACTCCTTCTTTTTCGTGAAACTGTCCTGTGGCTTTTTTGGGAGGCAATCCTGACATAATATGTTGTACCGATAAATGAATAATAGCGTTAGATAGTTTTAAACAAATCAACTAGGTTAATTTGTTCCCAAGGAAATTCATTTCTTCCAAAATGACCATACGATGCTGTTTGTTTATAGATCGGACGGCGAAGAGCAAAACGCTCTATAATACCTTGCGGAGTAAGATTTATATTTTTAATAACAAAATTTGAAATTTCAACATCTGCAATAGTTCCAGTTCTATTAGTATCAACATATATAGAAACTGGGTCTACAACACCAATAGCATACGACAATTGGATTGTACATTCAGTAGCTAAGCCTGAAAAAACAATATTTTTTGCTAAATGTCGAGCTGCATACGCTGCAGAACGATCCACTTTTGTTGGGTCTTTTCCAGAAAATGCTCCACCACCATGAGGTGCTTTTCCACCATAAGTATCAACTATAATTTTTCTTCCTGTTAAACCAGTATCACCGTGTGGTCCACCAATTTCAAATTTCCCAGTTGGATTGATATGAAATTTAGTTTCATTCGAAAGTAATTCTTTAGGAATTGTTTGAAAAATTGCGTGATTTTTCACATCTTCTATTATTCGTTCTTGTCGAATTGAAGGATCGTGTTGTACTGAAACAACAACGGTATCAACTCCAAGAATCTCTCCAGTATCAGAATATTTAAGAGTAACTTGCGATTTAGAATCTGGGCGTAAGTACGGCATTTTATTTGTTTCGTGCTTACGGATGTATGCTAATTTTTGTAATATTTTATGCGAATACATTAATGCTGCTGGCATTAACTCTGGTGTTTCTGAACAAGCATATCCGAACATAATTCCTTGGTCGCCTGCACCACCGGTATCAACTCCCATAGAGATATCGGGAGACTGTTTGTTTATTACATTTACAACAGCACAAGAATCTGCATCGAAACGATATTCTGGTTTAGTATAACCGATTTCACGTATTGTTTCACGAACAACTGTTGGTAAATCTATATATGAATCAGTTGTGATTTCGCCACCAACAACTAAAAGCCCTGTTGCTGCGAAACATTCACAAGCAACACGCGCCATTGGGTCTTGACTAAATAAAGCGTCTAAAACGGCATCTGATATTTGATCGCAAATTTTATCTGGGTGTCCTTCGGAAACTGATTCTGAAGTAAAGAGGTAGGTACTCATGCAAGATTAATTATGGATTGAGGAAATAGCTTGACAAGCATAAACTTTAGTATCGAGGTATCAACGTTCAAAAGTCGATTTTATTGTAAATACTTAGGTATTATTTAGTTAGTATAATGCTCGAGTCACCAACATTTACCTCAGTAAAGGAACCTGTTAACTCTACAAATTCCCCAATAATCGAATTTTCTAGCAATGAAGAATATACCTCAGCATTCGAATTTATAATTGAATTTTTTAAAATTGTATCTTCAATTGTAACATTTTCTGAAATGGTAACATACGGTCCAATTACAGATCTTCGTATTGTTGCCGTTGGGGATATAAACACAGGTGGGATCACAATAACGTGATCTAAATTATATTGTGTTTGTTCAGTACCATCTAGTAGGAAAGCGTTCGTAGCAAGTAAGGTTTCTGGCTTGCCACAATCGAACCATTTACTTACTTCAATTGCTTTGAAGGGTTCACCTTTTTCTAACATTCTTTGAAGAGCATCAGTAAGTTGAAATTCTCCTAATGTTCTTTCATTATTTTGAATCATCGAATCTAATGTTTCTAACAACGATTTGGTATTTGAAAAATAATAAAGCCCCACAATTGCACTGTTACTTGTTGGTTCTTTAGGTTTTTCAATAAAACGAAGTACTTTGTTCGATTCGTTTTCAAGTTCGACAATTCCAAAACGACGTGGGTCAGCTACTTCTTGAATTGCAATCATGTGCTCATTATTGTTCACCATTGCGTCTAAAGGTGCT
>JBDNFX010000321.1:0-3391 GCA_041689575.1 Kapaibacterium sp. (SeqCode) | reverse complement strand
TCAAGAATGTTGTTTAGTCAATGCGTTAATTCAATATAATTTACATTTTAAATTCTTCGTATATTTTCTTACTTATCAAGATAAAGTGAAAAAAAATTTGGAATTATGTACATACATATATGTATATGTTGTGTTGTAAATTTAACTGTACAGGACCGATATTAAATGGTCAGATTATTTATACATATGTTTCTTCCTTTGCAGATGAACCAATTGATGTACAAAATCCGACTTGTGAAGAATGTAAGACGATACCACACAAATACTCTCATTTATATTGTGGTGGAGTTACAACAGAAAAACATACAATATGTTTAGATATTCCACTTACATGGCATTAAAAACAAAAAATGGAATATAAGTGTTTTATGAAACGAAATGGAGTATTGTGTTATAACTTTGATGCTCTTTCGTTTCAATGGACTATAAATTCTGTACATCCTCAATTTGAATCTTCATTAGAATTTGTAGTGTTTACAGTTGACGGAATTGTAGTACAAACTGGAGTAATACCTGAAGGTTCAGATGGATTTATATTTGATGTATCTTCTTTGCCGAACGGTGTATATACGTTTGTACTTAATTCACCTAAACCAATTTTCCGAAAGTTTGTCATTACAAAATAACAGTAAAAAAAAGGCAGGAATTCGCTGCCTTTTTTAGTTTTACACGGTTTTTGCTATAGAAAGTTCTTTTAGTTGTTTATCGTCAACTTCAGATGGAGATTTATCCATTAAAGAAATCCCAGCTGTGGTTTTAGGAAATGCAACAACATCACGTATGTTGGTTGTTCCACACAGAATCATTACTAATCTATCTAATCCAAAAGCAATTCCTCCGTGAGGAGGAGCTCCGAACTGAAGAGCGTCGAGTAGAAATCCAAATTTAGACTCTGCTTCTTCTGCAGAGATTCCTAATAACGAAAATATTGTTTGTTGAAGTTCATTTTTATGAATTCTGATACTTCCACCAGCAACTTCATATCCATTGATTACTAAGTCATAAGCGCGTGCTAAGGCTTGTTCTGGTTCAGTAGTAAGTAGTTCTATATGATCTTCCTTTGGAGACGTAAAAGGATGGTGTCGAGCAACCCATCTTTTGTCTTCTTCCGAAAATTCTAACAATGGGAAATCAATTACCCAAGAAAAATGAAACGTATTTTCAATTTCAGCAAAAATTCCCGTTTTATGAGCAAGCTGTAATCGTAACGCTCCAAGCGATTTATACGTTACGTCGTAACTATCAGCAACAATAAATACTATTGAATCTTCAGGAGCAGATAGGAACGTACAAATTTCTTGTAATTTTTCAAGTCCAAGTACTTTTTCTAAAGGAGAATTAACTCCCTCATTTGAAACTTTGATCCATGATAATCCTTTTGCACCGTGAGTTTTTACGGTTTCTGTTAATTCATCTATTTCTTTTCTACTAAAAGTAGCACCATTTTCAACAACAATAGATGCAATCGAACCTTTGTTTTCAAGAACAGTCTCAAATACCGAAAAACCAGTAGATGTTAGAAGTGGAGAAATTGTTTGTAATTCTAAACCAAAACGTAAATCGGGTTTGTCGGAACCATAACGTTCATAGGCATCTTTGTACGTTATCATTGGAAACGATGGTTGAAGTTCAATACCTTTTAGCTCTTTCCAAAGTCTTATTACTAATTTTTCAGTTAGTTTTTGAATATCCGTTTCGTCAATGAAGGACATTTCAACATCTATTTGTGTAAATTCTGGCTGTCTATCTGCACGTAAATCTTCGTCACGAAAACACTTCACAATTTGCATATATCTATCATATCCAGAAATCATAAGAATTTGTTTGTACAACTGTGGAGATTGCGGTAAAGCATAGAATTTCCCTTTTTGAACTCTACTTGGTACTAAGTAATCTCTTGCACCTTCAGGAGTTGATTTCGTTAAAATAGGAGTTTCAAATTCTATAAAGTTTTGTTCAGCAAAATAAGAATGCACAATTTGATAGACCTTATTTCTCATAATAAAATTCTGCTGTATTGAAGGTCTCCGTAAATCCAAATATCGCAAACGCAATCTAGTTTCTTCAGTAGCAGTAGCTGTGTCAGAAATTTCAAAAGGTAAAGCTTTTGATTCGTTTAAAATCGTAAGATCAGTAACTTCAACTTCAACTTCTCCAGTGGGTATTACTTTGTTTGGGTTTTCCCTTTTACGTAAAAGTCCGGTAACAGAAATAACAAATTCTGAACGAAGCGTTTTAGCCTTTTCCACTAATTCAGGTGAATGAATAGCATCAATAACTGCTTGAGTAATTCCATATCTATCTCGAATATCAATAAAATATATACTTCCAAAATTCCGAACGGAATTGACCCATCCATTGAGAATAACAATTTCATTTATTTGTTCTGTGCGTAATTCGCCACACGTTTTAGTTCGTTTTTTAAAAGGAGTTTGGTTCATAGGTATATAATAAAAAAGGAGGCTTACAAAGCCTCCTTTGAGAAAAAATCTTGAGAAGGATTTATTTAATAACCGAGATAGATTTAACGAAACGAACGTTCAATTGATCTCGAACTACTAAGGAATACATCCCTGACGAAATTACATTGTTTCGATTATCGGTAGTATTCCAATTAAAAGAAAAATGTTGGTTGTTTTCAGGAATAGAGATAGAATATATTTCTCTACCTTGATAATCATAAATTGAAACCGATCCATTTTTCAACGGTTCGTTGGAATTAATGGCAATAATAGCATTAACTTCAATTGGGTTTGGAGTAACAGATACAAAGGAATTGTTTTTATCTGTAATTACTGATGAGGGAAGTTTTCCTGTTCCTGTAACAGTAAGGGTAAATGGAGAATTTTGATCACACGGAATAGTAGCAGTAACATTTGCCGATACCACACCTTCAGCTGTTGGTTCAAAATTAATATTGATAGTTATTGAATCCATTGCAGGAATTATTGGAGGTACTGGTGGCATAGTTACAGAAAATGCTGAAGAACCATTAACAGTAGCTCCAGTAACTGCACATGGATTAGAACTACTGTTTCTAATCGTTAATGCTAATTCTAAATTTTGACCAACAACAACTTCACCAAATGTAATTTGACTTGAAGAAAGAGTTATTGCACCGGCTTGAACTCCTTTCCCTTTTACAATCAATGTAACAGGAGTTGGGTTGTCGGAAATTACATTGATTGTATCCATAAAATCTCCAGTAACGGTTGGAGTAAATGAAACTACAAATGGTAACATTGCACGCATGTCAATAACTATTGGCAATGGTGTTAAAACATTAAAACTTGAAGAAGTTCCACCATTCAATGTAAATCCACTAATACTTGCAGGTCCATTTCCAGTATTTGTAAACGCATTATTTATAGACTGAGTAGATGTTTCACTA
>JBDNFX010000320.1:0-2782 GCA_041689575.1 Kapaibacterium sp. (SeqCode) | reverse complement strand
CTTTTCCAAATTTAGAAGGGCGGTTAGAAACGAAATAAATCCGATCCCGACGAGCAGTAATCGATGGTTGTGAATCCCAATTCTGTGAGTTCACATTTCTTCCCAAGTTAACTGGTTTTCCCCAATTTTCACCATCTGATTCAGCTACGTATAAATCACAAGAACCAAAACCGTCATCTCTGTTACAACCTGTAAAATAAAGGTATAGACCTTTATTTGCCATAGATGCAACACCTTCGTTACGAGAAGTATTCAAACCTAATTCTCCAAAACGAGTAGATGTATCGAGATTTACCGGAGCAGAAAAAACTGTATCATAAGAATTTTTCTTTTCAATTCTCCAGAAATCATGCGAATTTTCATCTTTTTCAGACATTCTACTTCCAGGTCTTGAAGATACAAAGAACAACGTTTTACCATCGACAGATACGGTTGGGGCATAATCTACATCTTCCCAATTTACAACCTTACCAAGATTGATAATCCTAATTAATTCCGGATTGTCAAAAACAGATTCCCTTTTATCATCATTTTGTGCAGGTACTAATGGTCCTACAGGGTTTAAAATTACTGCATAACGATAAAGTTCTACAGGTTTATTAGCTTCTTTCGCAAGAACAAAGTTTGAAAAAAGCAATAGAAAAAGTGTCGTCAATGCAATATGCATAGTAGTAAATTTGCGCATATGTATCATTAATCTCCAATTATGGTTTTAAATATCTATTTGTAGTCATCAGTTACATTTTTCGAATTTGAATGTAAAAGTTACGGCAATTTGATGAATTATCAAAATTTTATTGTAAAAAAAGCCTTTTTTTCTTTAAAGAAGCAGCGATATTACATTGGAAAACGGAGTTCCATAAGGAATTGTAGGCTGTTAACTGAAAAACTTGGACTTGAAGATGTAACTGTATTTAATGGTATTATATATCGAAAAACTGGTGTTAAATAAGTATATTCTCCAAATGGTATATCTATCCCCATTCCTACATCAACCAAAAATTGCAAAGGAGAACTATTTGGAAGTGGTCCTTGTTCTATAACTGTTTTCTGAGAGTTGTTCTCAAACAAGATTGTTGCATCAGAACCATCAGGTAAGCGATAGGGATTTCTTTCCAAAATTTCTTTTGAATGAGTTATGGAAGCATCGAACATATATCCAACATTTATCCCCCCTTTGAAATATAGTACTTGTGAAAATGGATACCATTTTGCATAAGCATTTACAAAAAGCTGTTGTATACTAACATCTGCAGTATGGCGGAACAATATTGGGGTTTTGAAAGATTCACCATTAGGAGATTGAAGGTCAATTATTTCCCTTTCTCTAAACAGAGATGTCAAAGATTTGTTTTCATACCCTATTGAACCTCCAATATTGAGAGCATTCCCAATATATTTTTCATATAGTACACCTAGTATAATACCAGAACCTGCTCCATTTTCAAACAAACAATTACATTCATTCGTTTGTAGAGTGCCTGATTGAAAATTTCCTGAAAAACCTAAGAATACCCCGCCCCAATTTGGTAGTTTCTTGGGTTGAAATGAAATTGGTGAATCTAAGTTTTGTGAAAATACATTTTGAACACTGAAAAGCAAGAAAGTTGTAATCAAAATTACATATTTTATCATTATCATTTTAGTATGGTTTGAATAGGATATTGTTGCAAATTACATCGATTTTTTGAATTAAACAATTGCTTGACCACTTTTTCTGAATTTTACTTATTATTCTTTAACTAATCTACTGAGTGAACCCTATTTCTACTTCATCCACAACAAACAAACCTTCTCGTATCTTAGCAGTAGAAATACTGACCACTATCGAAAAATCTGATGCTTATGTTGACAAAACAATTCACACTGTACTTTCGAATAGTACACTGAATTACCAAGATAAAAATTTACTAACAGAATTAGTTTTAGGGACTGTACGTAGAAAGTTGACTTTGGATTCGATAATTCATAAGTACTACGATTCTAAACGACCAGCTATACATCCAATTGTCCAAAATGCTTTACGAATAGCTGTTTACCAAATCTTCTTTCTATCTAAGATACCAATTAGTGCTGCAGTTTTTGAATCTGTTCAAATTGTCAAAGCCAAAAAAGGAATGTATCTATCAAAATTTGCTAACGCAATTCTTCGTTCTATCGTGAAAGATATTGAAATATTAAAAGAAAGCATTGAAGATGTTTCTAATGAAGAATTAATTTCGAAACACACTTCGTTCCCACGTTGGTTAGTAACAAGAATTGCAAATCAGTTTCCAGAATACCCTACTGTAACTTTTCTGAAAGCACTAAACGCTTCTCCTACAATTACCTTACGCAGAAACACCTTAAAATATACGGAATTAGAGTTCTTAACAAAGTTAGAAGCTCTTGATGTTCAAGTTACACCATCGGTTCAAGCAAAATATTCTTATACGGTTTCAAAATTTGAACATAAACTATTAATGCACTTATTTGAAAATAAGTATTGTTTTGTACAGGATGAAAGCGCAAGTTTAGTTGTTGAGTTGTTAGACCCACAAATGAATGAATCAATTTTAGATGTTTGTGCAGCTCCAGGTGGAAAGTCATTTGCCATTGCTGATCTACAAAAAAACACTGGTAGAATTTGTTCAAATGATAAGTTTCCAATCAAAAC
Source organism: Kapaibacterium sp. (SeqCode) (assembly GCA_041689575.1). Taxonomy (GTDB): domain Bacteria; phylum Bacteroidota; class Ignavibacteria; order Kapaibacteriales; family JAEUSM01; genus JAEUSM01. The sequence continues at coordinate 126 of JBDNFX010000320.1, read as the reverse complement.
CGAGGAATTGACTAAATCTGCTGTTACACAAGGGTATACATCAATTAATCCAACTACTTCTGATTTGTTTGATATCACTATTGGTAACTTCGACAAAGTACTACTAGATGCTCCTTGTTCTGGTTT
>JBDNFX010000319.1:0-3641 GCA_041689575.1 Kapaibacterium sp. (SeqCode) | reverse complement strand
GTTTTGCAAAAAAGATAGTCATTATTTGAACTAAGAATAAACCAGCTAAGGAATAACCAATAATTTTACTTGCATTCACTTTTTCAGTCAACTTTTCTTCATCACCCAAATTTAAAAGCATTATTACGAATACGACCAACACCATAATAGTACCAGCATATACCAAAATTTGCATTACAGCAACGAATTGTGCTTGGAGTGAAAGATACAATCCTGCAAGCATAAAAAAGTGCATAACTAAGAACATAGCGGCAGAAACTGGGTTTCTACGAGTTATCATTATTATACCACTGGCAATAGCACTTATTGCCATTATGAAAAACAAAACAATATCAAGTGTCACAATATTTCTTTCTCGGAAAATGTTTTATTTACGACTATAATATGTAAATTTACTAAATTTTTTTGAATCTATTTCAAAGAACAATAGAAATTCTTCACAATTCGCAATATTAAGAACTTTTCAATGTCGGTCTAAATGTCAAAAATCTTTGTTCAATAAGCAATATTTGTAAAATTATTCGTTACATACTTGGATAGAAAGTTCGATACTTGAATCACTTCCTGAATTGCAATAATTAGTTATTTTTCATTCGAATACTTTGAGAGTAGTATTCAATTTAAAATTCTACTACTACTTAAAAAGCACCTACTTTAAAACTCAATCTATGCTTTATAGCTTTCTTCAATATTTACATAGAAAAAGAATCCCCTATTTATTCTTTTTTGTTTGTTTTCCCTTTTCAATATTTTCACAAATTATTCCGTTACCGTATTCTTACGGTTCTAAGAATTTTTTGAATGTGGAAGCATTACAAAAACAAGGAATGATTCAAAAAGCTCGTATTGAAATACGAAACATCCTTGCACTTCAACCCAAAAGTTCTATTTTTGATGCAACGATTATTGAAAAATCTAGAATTGAACGATCAATTGGAAATTATAGAAATGCTGATGAAGTTTTAAGTGAGTTCATTGCAAAAAATAAAACCTCCCCATTTATACCGTATGCCTGGTTCGAAAGAGCTTTGCTTACTATTGAAATTGAAAATTTACCCTTAGCAAACGAATATCTATTGTTATCGGCTCAATCTGCAGAATTAGATATTCGCGATCGTTCAGATTCTTCATACACTGAAGTTGCACATCTTGCTTGGTTTTGGTCTGGGTCTATTTATGCAATTACAAACAATTACCCAAAAGCAATACAAACATTTGCCTATTGTTATGAGCGTTTACCAAAAGGAATATATGCCGATGATGCTTTATTGTTTTCTGGGGTCGTTTCGCAGTTACTTTCAAAGAACAACGATGCTCTAGGGTATTATTTAAAAGATGTCGATAAAGAATTTTACAGCCGTAATTCTACCCTTGCACGATATTTATCTGCTGCACAAACATACCTAACAAAAACTTCGCCTACAGATGCATTAATTGTTTTAGACAAAGCGAAAGAATGGATTAATCGTTATAACAATCCGAAATCTACTTTTGAATCACCTGAGTACCTCTATAGACCTGAAGCATTGTTATTTTCATTAATAGCCGATGCATTGTATATGCAAGAAGATTTTGAACGTGCGATTGTCCATTATGAATTATCATTCGAAAAAGATTCAACTTCTACTTTAGCAATGAATGTGTTAAACCACTTAGCTACTGCCCAAAAAAGACTTGGAAATAGTAAAGAAGCAAAAAGATTATTTGAGAAAGTACTATCAAAAACAGAAAATACGACGTATGAATATGCCTATGCCCGATTCTATAGAACTATTCTTCTTTATGAAGGAAATAAAAAAGCTGATGCAATTCAAGAATTAACAGTACTTGTGAATAATTCTGATTTCCCTTTTTTAACAGAAGCATTATTAACCTTAGGTCAAATTCAGTACTTAGACAAGAACTACGACAAAGCACGTTCGACTTTAGAGCGTACTGTTCGAACTGCTGAAACGCCAATGTTGAAAATTCAATCGTTACTACTTTTAGGGGCAGTTTATTTAACGTCACAAAACACCACCAAAGCAAGTAGCCAATATGAACAAGCATTTATTTTAATGGAACAACTTCCTGCTGAAATTAAGTTGACGTCTTATTATAAATGGTTTCAAAAAGAATACCTATTGAAATATGGAATCTGTCAATCAATTTCGAACAAACAAATTCAATCGATAGATTTATTATCGACTTTTATAGTTGAAAATCCTAGTGAAGCCAGAATTGAAGAAGCTTTTTTTTGGTTAGGTGAATCCTATTTTAAATCGGAAAATTTTTCTGATGCTTTAGTACAGTATCAATTGTTGTTGAAACGATTTCCTTACTCTCAACGGAGCGAAGAGGCTTTGTACGCAATTGGATACACTTACTTTAAAATGAAGGAATTTGATAAATCTGCAAAGGCATTTACAAATTTTCTTAAAGATTATTCCTTTTCAAAATTAAAAACAGATGCTTTAGCTCGTAAAGGTGATGCATTATACGCTCAGAACAAATTCCAAGAAGCTTCTCAATCCTATAAAGCTTCCTCTGAGACAGACCCAAATTCTCCAGAAGCACAGTATTCCCTTTTCCAAAATGGTCAAGCGTTGTTTCAGATAGGTGAATTTGAACAAACCGCAATAGAAATGAAACAGTTTACTACAAGATATCCAAAATCTGCTGTAGCTGACGATGCAACTTTTCTCATTGGTCTTTCCAAATTAAAAGTAAAAAACTATTCTGAAGCTCGAAAAGTGTTTCAACAACTTATAGACAACTACACATCATCTGAGTTGATTCCAAGAGCCTATTATTATATTGGCGATGCATTTTATAGCGAAGGTGAATATGAATCTGCAATTACTAAATACAAATTTGTTTTAGATAATTTTCCTACAAGTCCTTTCATTCCAACTGCAGCGAAAAGCTTATACCAATCATTGATAAATTTAAATAGAGCCGATGAAGCCTTAGCAATAGGTCAAAAATATATCAACAACACTTCTACTCAAGCATCGGAAGAATTTCGATTTATCAATGCAGATTTGTTATTTTCTAAACAAAAGTACGCTCAAGCAATTGAAGAACTTCAGGAGTATTTACAAATATTTCCCGAAGGTTCACGAAGAGCTGAAGCGATGTTTTTACAATCAAAAAATTATATGTTATTAGGCAATGTTACAGCTTCAAAAGAACGGTTAACATTATTATTAACAACCTACCCTAAAAGTGATTATACGGAAGAAGCAGAACTATCCTTAGCTGAAGTAACCTTAGCTTTTGGTGAGTATGAAAAAGCCGATGAATTGTATCAAAAATTGCAGTTTACATATTCAGGAACACATTTAGCATCTAAAGCAGCTTTAAAACGTGCTACAATTGCATTATTCAGATCTGATACTCTTGGGTATATTGCTAAACTTACTGAATTGCCAAAGCAATTTCCTCAAGCAATAGAAGTTCCAGAATCATATTTACTTTTAGGAAAATTCTATACGACAATCGATTCTACAGAAAAGGCAATTGAGGCTTTTTCTCAAGCATATGCAATAACACTGGAATCAAATCCATTATCTGCTACGGAAGCCTTGTACAATTGGGGAATGCTTCTTTACAAAAAGAAGCTATACCGTCCAGCGGCAGAAAAGTTTTCTATTATTCGC
>JBDNFX010000318.1:0-11096 GCA_041689575.1 Kapaibacterium sp. (SeqCode) | reverse complement strand
TAAGTAACGAGAATTATTTTTGTCATAAACAGGAACATTAAAGAATGACCTGAATACGTTTGCATCCACTCTTGCGATAGTATCTAATTGAAATGATTTGACAGTTCCATCCCAAGCAACATACGAACCAGTTTGTGTAGCTGTAAATTTACTTGGAGGGAAGTTAGTAGCACCAACAATTAGACGCTCGCCACCTGGAACTACGAATGGATTAATTGGCGTACCAAATAATTCAACCCAACCATTAGCTCTGTTATATGTAGTTGCAACGTTATTTCTCGTTGTATCAGCTTTTAACCAATAAGAAAGAGCATTTGAATTTCCACCTACAGGAACCCAACTATAATCTAAGCGTGGGAAATGAACAGGTGTAATGATTGAACGTGGATCCCAGAAATTATTTGTATCACGTGCAGTAATGCGCAACACTTCATTACGAGCGTTAGCATTATAGAACTGTGGATAATCTCTGTCTTCTACTACAAATATACTTTTTCTAAATTCAGGAACGATAAAGTTAGTTAAAGAGTCTACTGCACCAGTAAAACTTGGAGCTGGAGTAGATTCGGTAATAACAAAGTCAATACCTTTATTTCTTGCACTGTCAACACCTTCACGACGTAAAACTGAACGAGAGTTAATGTGTACTTGATCACCGGCACTAACAGCTAAAGCACCATATCTTTGACCAGCAAAGTATGTAACTTGGGCTCTATTACCAGGAAGATTTTGACGTGTTAAATCTAATGATGGCTGATTAGAATATGGTGTAAAGCCATTTAAAGAAGCTGAAAGAGCACCTAAGTTCAATTGATCAGCATCATATTTACGACCTTGTAAAACACCATTATCTTCTTTTTCAGCAGATAACAATTCATTTAGAATTGCATTTATACCAGCAGGGAATACACTTAAGCCTTCAGCAGCCAAACGAAGTCTTGTATCACTTCTATTTGTTGAATCGGGAATTAAATCTACTTTTCCTCTTAAAATTTCACTACCTTCAACAAGTTGTTTCATGTTTACACGAATGAAATCACCTGTAGTAACGTTAATTACGAAGAATACTGATTCATTTGCATATAAAGGATCATCGTTCGTTACATCTGCACGATTAATTGTTGACCAGTTATAATTTGATTGAGATTCTAAATAAAGTGGATATCCTAATGGATGAACTAATCTACCACCAAGTGATTGACTTGAATAGCGAGTATCAAATTCACGAGAAGCCCACTCAGTTTGTAAGGTTGTTAAGAATCCGTATTTACCTGTTGAATCTACATAACGAGTATCGCGTGTAAGACGTTTGATAACCTTACCGTTAGATGGTTTTGTAGCATCAGTATACATACGTAAACGTGGAGGAATACCTACTGCGAAATCTTCTATAGGAGAAAGACGTTCGCGAGAGTAATCTGCAACCTTAATATCTGTATTTTTATCGAAAATGTCATATATATGACCAGAAAGCAATAAACGTTCTGGTATTGATACTGGATTAACAGCATCTTGATTATTCCAAGAAGCATTTAAGTTAGGAATTGGAGTATAAGTCCAATTAGGAACTTTTCCTGCACTCTCGAATGGTCCTTGAGTTTGTTTAGTTCCGTCAGTAGCACCACGAATAAAGCTTAACTGATTAGTTCCACCGTTTGTAGTGTCATAATCAATAAAGAATGTTTCTTGTGTAGTACTATCAACAATGTTTCCTAAGCCATTGTAAACATATTGTTTAATAATAACTTTAGCTTCTGATTGACCCCAGTAGTTACCACGAAGTGTATCAACACCACCGAAACCAACACCTGTAGTACCAATTAGAGTACCTTTTGAATTTGGAGCATCTGGAAGACGAACAATAAAGCGAGCTTCATTCTCATCTATAGTATTACCAGCTTCGAAAGAACGGAACGAAGGAACTGGACCTATTACTTCACCATAGAAAACAGCGCCAGCTAAATCGCTTGAAGCAGGATTTAGATTTGCAGTGTCACCTTGTTGAGTAACAACATTTACTAGGTAAGGACCTGTAATTGCATTTTGATTTTTACCAATATTTGAAGTTGCAATGTTTTGAGAAATCAAAGAACGTGCAAAGTTTAAACGTAGGTTATAGTTATCAGAATAGATAGCTGCACCAGTCCAAGCATCGTTACCTTGAATACGTACACGATTAAAGAATATAGAGTCAACTCTCATATTTCTATTCGTAGTTACAGAATCAAGTACATAAATTGCTCCACCAAGACCAATACCGTTTTCACGTAAAGGTAAACCTGGGTGAACTCTTTTAACATCTCCAAATTGAGTATTTCCTGAACCTAGTTGAGTAGGATCTGGATTAGTTTCAGCTTGATTTTCAATGAAGCGAGTTAACATTCTTGCATCAGCAGTTGTAACTGTTTGACGAACAAACACAGAGTCAACTGATTGATACGCTATTGCTACACCGCGAGTACCTAATGAATACGTTACATTGTCAAGATCAGAAAGGAAGTATCTGTTACCAGTTACATTTGGACTAATCATTGCTATCGCACCACCATTACCATTATAAACGATGTTATTCAAGAAATGAGAACCTTTTACAAGGTTGAAATCTGCATTTATAGAATATATTGCTCCACCACCACGTACTATTTCTTTATCAGAAGCAGTTGCGTTAGGAGAAGAAACCATGTTACCTTGGAACGTAGAACGAACTAATTGTACATATCTATCATTTTGAGTTAGGCCTCCAGGAGGGATATCAATGCTTATCGCACCACCAGATAAACCAGCGGTATTGTTGCGATAAATTACATTATTATCGTATCCAAGATTTATATTTTGAACAACTCCACCACCACCAACTGAAGCTAAGTTACGTTTAGTGTAAACTGCTCCACCGTGTACGATGGCACTATTGTTTTCGAATAAAATGTTTCTACCGTATTCACGAACACGTAGAATACCAATTAATCCACCCGTAGCAACGTCAAAACCACCAATAATTGGAGAAATCTGTTTGTCAACGTTTCCATCAACATAAATTGCTCCACCAGCACCTGAAGTGTTGTTCACAAAGTGAGAAACAACTTCACGAGCTTGACCAGTAATGTCTTCACGCCCACCACGAACTTGCAATCTACCTTGAGTGTTAGAAGCGTATATTGCTCCACCCACTGAATAGAAAGCTTGACTAACATTATTTTGGAACGGAGCGTTTGTACTATTTGATTCAAAAGTACCAGCTAACGTTACCGATGTATAATTACCAACATACAAGGCTCCACCACGTGCACCAGGAGAGGCTGCATTTGATTGAAGATTTCTTGCACGGTTGTTTGTAAAGTTTAGTGAGTCAGAATTTGCAAACACACGAATTTGATTACCAACTCTAATAGAGTTATTAATACCCAAACCAACTTCAATTTTACGGCTTTCATCTCTACCTTCAATTGACATTGCTCCACCAAATGCTTCGTTACCCCAGGCTCTTGGAAAAGTAGCCGCTTGATTTAATAAATCAGAAATAACTTGCACTGGAGGATTCCCAACAGTTTGAATACCATAATTTGATAATAATACTTCGTTATTTTCAAATGTAAGATTACGATGACGACCTAAGTAAGTTCCAACACGGGCATCATCAACAGATTGACGATTGCCGTCTGTTAAAGGCTCTACTAATGTAGTATCAACGTTATCAATACGAATGATTGAAGCATTAACAGCATTAGGTTGACCAGTTTGGTTGTCAGTTAAACTTGGATTTTTATTAGCTTCATAGAAGCCTAAAGGAGCTACGTCTACTGGAGGATACACTCCAACACCAGACATAGATTGTTTCAACGCAAGAGCTCCACCTTTACGACGTGCAAAGTTATTACGGAAAGTACAACCAATTAACCATGTACGAGATGAGAACGAAGTTATCGCTCCACCTACACCGTTAGATTCGCTGTTGATTGCCGCATTTAAGTTTTGCAACGCAGTAGGGGTTCCACCTTGCGTATAAATTGCTACTCTATCAACTGTTGTGTCTTTTCTAAAGTTTTGGAACACACAATTTCTAAAGAAAGCACTTCTTGAACCAGGAAGCACAATAATATGTCCCCATTCATTTGAAAAGTTACCAACTGGTTGCCCTACAAATGTAATAGGTGCAGCAGTAACATTTACTGAATTTCCATTACCTCTTCTATAGGTAATTGAACTGTTGAAGCCCGCCTGACCAATTCTTGAAGCAGCATATAACAATGCTTGCGCAGGAGTGATTGCGTACTCACCAACATTGATCGTATTTGAATTGACCAAGCCTGATGGGGCTACTTTTAAATTAAATACAACATCTCTCTTTGATGGAGAAACTGTTGCATCGTTTGAAACTACACTAGTAATAACACCTAGAGAATAATAGTAATCTAAAGTACTATAATTCCAACTAAAGTTAATACTTTGTGGAGTAATTGCTGAATTGAACGAAGCAGATAATGTACCATCTGCTATGATTCTGCCACCAACGCTATCGATAAGTCTTCCGTTGGGGAAAAACTCAATTCGAGTTCCCGGCTCTATTAGAAGCGTACCAGCAACGGTTAAGGAACCACTTATTCTGTATACGGTATCTTTCGTAAACACGCGAACGCCTGTTGAGTTAATCCTCCCGGAAACATCCAGGGTTGGCACCTGCGCATGGACTATCTGTACCACAGATAGAACTGACACAAGAAGGATTAGACCTAGACGAAACCAAAGTTTCATGCTACCTCCAAAAATACAAAAACACTTAAAATTATTTATTTGAATCATTTTTCTTTATTAAACCTATGTATCGGTAACTGTTCCTTAGTCAATAATTGTGCCAAGCCTTGCCAAACCTGCTTTTGATTCGCCAGCATATTCGGTTTGTGCATACTTGTTTACTATTTCTTTATACTGACTGACAGCGTCTTCTTTCTTTGAAAGCTTTTCTAAACATATTGCAGAAAAGTATAAGAACCTTGCTTTTGAGACATCGTCTTGTGCAAAGGCTGATGCCTTAATGTAGTTTTCTGATGCTTCTGCTAAATTATTCGAATGCTCTGCGATTACTCCGAGCCCAGCAGTTGCTCCAGCTTTTACTATTTCCGATTCTGAACCATTTGCTATTTCGAACATTTTTTTGGCTTCTGCATAATTTTTCATATTCACATACGAAATACCCGCATAATATGCAGCTGTTTTCCCTGAGGGAGTACCGCCATATAGATTCGCAATTGTTAAAAGACCTTGAATTGACTCACCTCGCATTTGGGCATTTGGGTCTCCATTTAAGGCTCTTTGATAGTCTCCTGCTTCGTAATACGAACGCACTCTTGATAGAGCTAAAGATGCTTTGTCAGCATTCCCTTTGTTCATTGATTGCCAGTAGAATACACCGGACACAACTACTAATAACACAACAACTACGACAGCGATTTTTCCAACTGTTGTTTTCAAAAAGCTTACAATTTGGCTATCATTTGAATTTTCTATTTGATCTGCAACTTCTTCAGATTCTTGTTTTGTTTCTTCCGTACTCATAGTATATTGTTATATAATGTATGTGTAAATTCTATTTTTTCGTTTCCTTATACTTTTGGGTATAACTTGCAAATATAGCTATATACAAGCAAAATTCCAATTAAATTGGAAAATTACTTCCTTTTTAGTTGGAATTTATTTCTACCTTTTTAGAAAAGGTTGTAATGACTGTGTAAAAGCAAACTTACACTGTCAAGTTTTCTTTACACAGATGTGTTAGTAGTTTACAGTTTTTTTAACTGCAGCAATTATATCCTCTTTATTTAGCAAAATTGCCTCTTCAAGATTTTTCGCAAAACCTACTGGGGTATCTTTTGAAGCAACTCTACCAACTGGTGCATCGAGATAGGTAAATAATTCTTCTGTTATGGTTGAAGCTATTTCTCCTCCTAAACCACCTGTTTTATAATGTTCATGAGCTACTAAGGCTTTATTGGTCTTCTTTACTGATTCAAAGACTGTCAATTTATCCCAAGGAGCTAGAGAACGTAAATCAATTACTTCGCAGTTAATACCTTCTTTTTCTAATACTGCCGCAGCTTGTAATGAAATATGTATTGCATTACCGTAACTTACGATAGTTATATCACTTCCGGCTTTTCTAACTTTAGCTTTCCCAAATGGTATGATAAAATCATCACTTGGTTTTGAAGTTGAAGTTGGGCGGTAATTATATAAAAATTTTGGTTCTAAATAGATTGTAAGCCCTTTTGAACGAATTGCATTTCTCATTAAGCCGATTGCATCGTCAGCAAATGCTGGGCAAACTACTCTTACTCCTGGCAAATGAGCAAATATGGCGTCTAAATTCTGAGAATGATACAATCCACCTTGAATATACCCACCAGAAGCTAATCGAATGACCATATTTGGAGTGAAACCACCTTTGGTTCTCCAATAATCATGAGTACATTCTATTAACTGCTCCATTGCTGGCCAAAAATAATCTGCAAATTCAGCACCTTCAATTACTACTCGGATATCATCTCTGTATCGAGTCATTCCATTTGCTGAACCTACTATCGAATCTTCTGCAATTGGTGCATTAAAAATTCGATCATTCCCAAATTCATCTAACATTCCTTTTGGAACGTTGAAGATACCTTGTTTTTTGAATGAGGCAACATCTTGACCAAATAAGAATGTATTCGGGTTACGACGGAATTCTTCTTTTAATGCAGTGTTAATACCTTCGATAAATGTTAACTGTGGGGCATTTGGGTCTGATACAAATGAGGCTTCTGAAGTATCTTCGTATGAAACAATTGCATCTGGCAATAAAAATTCAGTATAAGATTCAGGAGTTGGATCTGGTGAAACTTCAACAATATCCGCTGCCGCAAAAATAGCTTTTTTGTTTGCTTCTTCGATGGCTTGAAGTTCTTCTTCCGTTGCTATTTTTTCACTGATAATTTTTGCCCTAAAAATTGGCAGTGGGTCACGTAACTTCATTGAGTCAATATCTTCTTTGGTTCTATACAATTCATGATTGTCTGAATTAGAATGAGATTTAATTCTATCACAATCTGCATGAACCATAACAGGACCTTTTCCAGATTTTATGTAGATAATTGCTTCTTGAAGTGCTCTATATGACGCAAAAACATCTCTTCCATCACATTCAATAATTTTTAAATTTGGAAAACCTTTAAAATTGTCTGAAACTATTTCATTAGAGGTATTTTCATATAATGGTACTGAAATGCCATATTTGTTATTTTGGATTACGAATATTACAGGGAGTTTTTCACGATCTGCGTTATTTACTGCTTCATAGTAATACCCTTCAGAAACAGTAGATTCGCCAGTTGAACAATAAACAATTTCATCGCCATGGTATTTTTTAATTGCTCTTCCTGTTCCTGATGCTTGTTGAGAGTGATTACCTGTACAAGAAGAACTATTTTGAAGACCTATTGAAATTTTTGCAAAATGGTTACTCATGTGGCGTCCACCACCTGCAACATCGCTATCTTTACTTAAACCATTTGCGATCATTTCTTCAATAGTTAATCCTACTGCTAATGATGTGATTAGATCTCGATAGTATGGGAATAAAAAATCTTTCCCTGTACGAAAAATCTTTCCCATAGCTAATTGAATACCATCGTGACCTGCACAAGAAGCATGGTATGACCATCCTTTTGCTTGTTTTAAGTATAATGCTGCTTTTTCGTCGAGCCTTCTACCTAATTGGTTTATTTTGTACAATTCTATAACGGTATTTTTATCAAATCCTGCAAAGTCAAATATATTATGAGCTATTGTGGGCATAGAAAATGTAGAGTGCATAGCGTTTGATTTAAGGCTACTTCCATTTGATTTTGCAGTAGATGACTGTTTCCGAATTGGTGAACTTTTACGCACAGTTACAGAATCCGTAGAACTTGTTTCCGTTTTTTTTGCCTTTGCCATGAGAAATTCTCCTCGATTTTCGTAATTGTTTGGTTGAAATAATAAGTTTAAATATATGTAAGCCAATTATAAGGATCATTCCCATTTTTGACAACTTGGTTGAACGCATTTTGTACTATTCTCGTTATAGGTCCTACATGACCGTCACCAACAGTTATACTATCGATTGATCGAACTGGGGTGATTTCTACAGCAGTACCTGTAAAGAAAATCTCATCTGCAGAGTATAAGAAATCACGTGGTACTACTGTTTCAATAACTTCGTACCCCTGTTCTCTTAGCATCAACGTAACAGACTCTCTTGTTACCCCTAGTAGAATAGATGAACCAACTCCTGGGGTGTACACTTTGCCATCTTGAACTATAAAAATATTTTCTCCCGATCCTTCGCTAACATACCCATTTGTATCAAGTCCAATTCCTTCATGATAACCATTTTTATTAGCTTCCATTCGGATTAGTTGAGCATTCATATAATTACCACCAGCTTTCGAAAGTGTAGGCATAGTAGAAGGAGCTAATCTTCGCCAAGAAGATACGCAAACATCTACACCTTTTTCGTGTGAATCTGAACCTAAATATACCCCCATTTGCCACGCAGCTATAATTACTTCCATTGGGCATTCTAATGGGTTAACACCTAATTCACCATACCCACGATAGGCTAATGGTCGGATATAACAACTTTCTAATTTATTCTTTCGAATCAATTCCAATGTAGCATCACAAAGTTCAGAAACAGTATATGGAAGGTTTGAATGATACATTTTAACAGAATTATGCAATCGTTTCATATGTTCTTGCAAACGAAACACTGCAACACCCTTCGATGTTTTATATGCTCGTATTCCTTCAAACCAACTAGTACCATAATGTAATACATGAGACAGAACGTGAATTTTTGCATCATCCCATTGAATGAATTCTCCGTTCATCCATATAAATTCTGTTTTAGGTAATGGCATTTCGACCTCCATGTGAGAAAACAGCAATCAAGGTTTGTAATCTTGGCAATCCGTTTTCTAAATTAGGTTTGTACAAAACATTCTACACTTGTTCAAGTTTTTTACGTAGAATGTCATTTATTAATTTGGGATTTGCTTGCCCTTGGGTTTCTTTTAATACCTGCCCTACAAAAAAGCCAAATAGTTTAGTTTTGCCGTTTTTATATTGTTGGACAGAATCTAAATTGCTTTCTACTACTTCTGTTACTAAGCGTTCTAACAAAGAAGTATCAGAAACTTGCGATAAACCTTCTTTTTCTACAATTTCTTTTGCAGATTGACCTAGAAATAATTGTGGAAATATTTGTTTCGCAATTTTCGAATTTATAACATCGTCAGCTAATAGATCTACTAATTCGGCTAACTGAGAGGGTGCAATGGATATTTGGTTTATTCCAAGACGTTCTTCAGAAAGAATTCGCAGAATTTCTGTCATTATCCAATTGCTTACTAATTTAAACCTATCTTTCGTTTTTTGACGTAACTCTTTACAAGTTGCTTCGTAAAAATCGGCAGTTTCTTGCGAATCTACCAAAATTGCAGCATCGTATAAAGGTAATGAATACTCTGAAACAAATCTATACTTTTTAGCCAAGGGTAGCTCTGGCAATGTTTCTTTAATTATTTGTTTGTATTCTTCATCTACATTTATTGGAACTAAATCAGGTTCAGGGAAATATCGATAATCGTGAGCTTGTTCCTTGGTTCTCATAACCTTAGTTTTTTGAACAGATGCATCCCACAACATTGTAACTTGTGTTATTGTTCCACCGTTAGTTAACACTTCTGTTTGTCGTTGTATTTCATAAGAAATAGCTTTTTCTACATTACGAAAACTATTTAAGTTTTTTATTTCAGTTTTCGTTCCAAATTGTTCTCTACCAATGGGGCGAATGGACACATTCGCATCGCATCTGAGAGAGCCTTCTTCCAAATTTCCATCGCAAATACCCAAATACATTACAATTTGTCTAATCTGCTGTAGGTACGCATAAGCTTCAGCAGCAGTACGAATATCTGGTTCGGATACAATTTCAATTAGAGGAACACCTGCTCTATTTAAGTCGATCAACGTATCTATACTTAAATCGTGTATCGATTTTCCACTATCTTCTTCCATATGAATACGAGTGATTCCTATATTCTTAATAGTAGAATCTTCTAGTTCAACTGGAATATGACCATCAAAACAAATGGGGTCTTCATATTGACTTATTTGATACCCTTTTGGCAAATCTGGGTAAAAATAATTTTTTCTTGAAAATCGAGATTGTGAACGAATTGTACAGTTTGTTGCAATGCCTATTGCTATTGCAAAATCGACAACTCTTTTATTAAATGTAGGCAATGTTCCGGGATGTCCCAAGCAAATTGGACACACATTTTGATTCGGTTGTGCGCCAAATTCTGTTGAACAACCGCAAAAAGCTTTTGTTTTGGTTTTCAACTGTGCGTGAACTTCTAATCCTATTACTGCTTCGTACATTCGTTTATTTTGCTTATTCAATTTTAAACACACGCTCTCTTTGTACACAAAGATACAAAATTCATACGTAAAACTACGTAACGGCAAGGAATTTGAATCTAATTGCAAAAAAAATTTGTTTCGTAACAAACTTTATCATATATTAGTTCCGATTTAAAAATCAAAATTGCAAAATAGTGATTTTCGTTTTCTACTTTGTAATAGCTCGATTTGTAATTCGTACTTTCAAAAGGAGTTTTTTGTCCTTTTATTTACTTGATTATTTTTGTTTTATAACTATTAAGTTGAGGTTTTTACAATGGATGAATTTTCTACGATTCCTAATCAGGGAATGGACGCTGGGATGATGGCTGGGCTGGGTATTATGAGCTTCCTTCCGATTATTGCTCTTATTGTTTTCCAAGCTGTTTGTTATTGGAAAATTTTCGAAAAAGCTGGCAGACCAGGATGGCAAGGTATTATTCCTATAGCTAACATGTATTTCTTAACAGAATTAGTTGGCAAGCCATTATGGTGGTTTATAGTTATTTTATTAGTTCCTTGTGCTAATATTGTGTTTATTATCATGTTAAATATTGAACTTGCAAAAGCATTTGGGAAAACTACTGGTTTTGGAATTGGACTAACTTTAATTGGCATAG
>JBDNFX010000317.1:0-8819 GCA_041689575.1 Kapaibacterium sp. (SeqCode) | reverse complement strand
TACAAATTTGATTGAAGGTGCATTAATAGTCGTTTTTGTTTTGGTACTTTTTTTAGGCAATATCCGAGCAGGATTGATAGTAGCCTCAGTTATTCCGTTATCTATGCTTTTTGCGGTTATTGCAATGAATGTATTTGGAGTTTCTGGGAACTTAATGTCCTTAGGTGCAATTGATTTTGGATTAATTGTCGACGGAGCCGTAATAATTGTTGAGGCTGTATTGCACCAGTTAAAGAAACAAAATAGTCAGTCAAATTCCTTTGCATATTCGATAGATCACGTTGTGGGTAGTTCCAGTATTAGAATGATGAATTCTGCTGTTTTTGGACAAGCTATCATTCTCATTGTATACCTACCTATTTTAACATTAGTAGGAATTGAAGGTAAAATGTTCAAACCAATGGCACAAACAGTTTGTTTTGCCTTAGTTGGAGCATTTATCTTATCAGTAACCTACGTTCCCGTTATAAGTGCATTAGTGTTAAAAATTCCAACAACAACAAGAAAAAACTTTTCAGATTCGATGATGGTATTTTTTGAACGGATATACTTGTTTACCATTTTCAAAGCTTTCCGTTGGAAAGTTACCATTGTGGTAGCTACGGTGCTGTTGTTTGGATTTAGTCTCTATGTTTTTTCTACCATGGGTGGCGAGTTTATCCCCACTTTAGAAGAAGGGGATTTTGCGGTTGAATTTCGCATACTTACTGGAGGTTCATTAGAAGAAACTATTTCTGCAACTACGAAATCGATGAAAGTTTTAAAGGATAATTTTCCAGAAGTTGAAAAAGTAGTTTCCAAAATAGGTTCTGGAGAAATACCAACTGACCCAATGCCAATTGAAGCTGCGGATATGATGATAATTCTCAAAAAGAAATCTGAATGGACGTCTGCAAATACCTTTGATGAATTAGCAGAAAAAATGAGTCATTCCTTGGAAGTAATTCCGGGTATTTCTTATGGTTTTCAATACCCTGTTCAAATGAGGTTCAATGAATTAATGACAGGTGCTAAACAAGATGTTGTCGTTAAAATTTACGGAGATAATTTAGATTCATTAGAAAATTATGCTAACAAAATTGGTGAAAAAATAAAAACTATTCAAGGTGCAACTGAAATATACATCGAACAAGTAGTAGGGCTTCCACAACTTGAAATTCACTATAATAGAGACGCTTTAGCAAGGTACGGCATTTCTGTTACTTCTGCAAACACCGTAGTTCAGACTTTAATGGCAGGTTCATCTGCAGGTGCTATATATGAAGGAGAACGTAGGTTCGATATTGTACTGAGAATGAAAGATGCAAAAGCTAAAGGAATTGACGACATAAAGAATATGTACATTCCTACAAGTCAAGGTACGAACATTCCACTTTCGTATATAGCAGATGTTCAGATAGTTTACGGTCCTAATCAAATTCAACGTGAAGATACAAAAAGAAGAATAATTGTTGGCTTTAATGTTCGAGGTAATGATATTGCTACTGTTGTTGATAGGTTACAAACTGTAATTCCTAAAACAGTAACATTACCTTCAGGATATTTTATAACCTATGGTGGACAATTTGAAAATTTAGAACAAGCAAAAGGTAGACTTTTGATTGCAGTGCCGGTTGCATTGTTGTTGATTTTTACAATCCTCTATTTTGCATTCAAATCAGTTTGGAACGGAATGTTAATATTTACAGCAATACCACTTTCGGCAATTGGTGGTGTTTTTGCACTTTGGTTACGTTCAATGCCCTTTAGTATTTCTGCTGGAATTGGGTTCATTGCCTTATTTGGAGTTGCAGTTTTAAATGGAATTGTATTAGTTTCTGAAATTGAACGACGGTATTCTACTGGTGGTTCTTTAGTTCGTTCTATTATTGGGGGAACGGTACTTCGTCTACGACCAGTGCTTATGACTGCTTCAGTTGCTTCATTAGGTTTTTTACCTATGGCATTTTCAACTGGGTCTGGTGCCGAAGTTCAGCGACCACTTGCTACTGTTGTCATTGGAGGATTAATTTCATCCACACTTCTAACATTATTATTCATTCCATTGCTGTATTTATTTATGCAATCCATGAAACGTAAGGCTTCAACAGTTGTATCGAATTCTTTAAAAGTATTTTTGGTGTTTTGCGTATTTTCAACTCCACTGTTTGCTCAAACTATTGATAATAATGAAGTTACATACATTTCAGAACAAGAATTACTTCAAAAGGCGATAGAAACAAATTTAAGTAGGAAACAACAATTTTTAGAAATTGAATCATCTAAATTATTAGAAGGAACAAGTGCTGAAATTCCTAAAACAATAATAGCATCTGATTTGGGACAATACAATAGTTCCTTCTTTGACACAAAGTTTTCAGTAGAACAGTCGTTTTCCTTCCCTACAGTTTATTCTAAAAAACGTGATTATTTAAAATCGAATACCGATTTTGTAATTGTAGAACTACGTCTAAAAGAACTCCACTTACAAAAGGATATTCAGCAATATTATAACGAATTACAGTTTCATATTGCTCAAAAAGAATTGTTTAATCAAATAGATAGTATTGTCGATTTAATGTTTCAAAAAGAAGAAGTTCGGTTACAACTTGGTTCAAACGACCGCACTGCATATTTTCAATTAAAATTACTCCAATCGCAAAACAAATTTAACAGAACTAAAAATCAAAATGCTCTTCAACATTCGCAAATGGAAGTAGCTCTTTTGTTAAATGATGGTGTTTTATATTCCCCAAATGAACCCTTTGTAAAAAGAAGTATTTCATTGGATACATCAAGTAATTTACACCCATTATTAGAACTTTCTAACGTAAATTTGTTTCGTCAAAAAAAGAACAAAGAAGTCAAAAATCAACTATTGTTACCAAATATTTATGTATCATTTGCTAACCAATCCTTAATTGGTTGGATGACCACAAATGGAAATGATGAAATTTATTCCAATGCATCAACTCGGTACAATAGTTTTCAAATAGGATTAGGTTTTTCCATATTTAGACAGGCAGAAAAAGCATCAATAGAATCTGCAAGTATTGGAGAAAAAATTGCTTTCTTAGAAGTTCAACGAACAAAAAATCAATTGACAAGTCAACAACAACGCATATCAAATCAGTTAAAAGCTGATGCAAAGTTGTTGAAACACTATGAAGAAAACATACTTCCTGAATCTAACAAAATCCTATCAATGTTTCAATTACAGTATTCCGAAGGGTCTATATCGTATTTAGAATGGACCAATAATATTGTTTCGGTTTTAACAACTCGTTTACAGTATTTAGAAACTTTAAAAGATTACAACACTACTGTTATTGACGCTAAATTTTACCAATATTCAACTGAAAAAAATGATAAATAAAGTAACATTCATTATTCTAGTACTTTTGGTAGTTTTTGGAACTGCTTGTACTGAAAAAAACAATCATCAACAAAGTGTAGATGAACATCGTACCGACAACCACAACGAAGAATCTCAAACTGAGGTTACATTGACAGATGCACAAATGAAAAATACTCAGATTGAAACAACTCAATGTGGTTATAGTCAAATAGAAGAAATAATTCAATTTCAAGGGGTTGTAGATGTTCCTCCACAATCGTTGATATCTGTAACATTCCCAATGAATGGCACTATATCTTCAACAACAATGCTACCTGGCACTTTTGTAAAAAAAGGTGCATTAATTGCAAGAATTGAAGACCCAATGTTTTTAGAATTACAGCAGGAATATTTAATTACAATGTTGGAAAGAGAACAATTTTCGAAAGAAGCAAAAAGGCAGAAAAATCTTTCTGAAGTAGATGCTACATCGAAACGACAATTCGAAGAAACATCATCAAAAGAATCTCAGTTGCTTGTAAAAGAATCTACGTTGAGAAAAAAACTTCAGCTTCTTGGAATTAAAACCTCTAATCTTAGAGCAGAAAATATTTCTTCTAAAATTTCTATCTTTGCTCCCATAACAGGATATATTACTGAGGTACATTGCAATATTGGAATGTATATGTTACAAGGGCAACCACTATTTGAAATAGTTGATCCAACGCATATTCATGGATCATTAACTATTTTCGAAAAAGATATTGACAAAATCAAAATTGGACAACATGTAAAAATTGTTGTTCCATCGTTAGTTCACGATACAATAGATGCTGAAATTGTATTAATTTCTAAAGCAATTAAAACTGATCGATCTTCAACAATTCATTGTCATTTCAAAAAAATTGATGAACACCTTTTACCTGGAATGTTTTTACGTGGTTTTGTTGTCAATAGTGGTATAACCGTTCCAAGTATTCACGAAAGTGCAATAGTTCGTTTCGAAAATAAGACTTATATCTTTGAAAAAACTAAAAAGAGCACCTATAAGTTACAAGAAATTACAATTGTAAGTGAACAAAATTCAATCGTATATTTTACTTCAAATGTAACTACAGATAACAAAGTTTATGTTACGAAGGGTTCATTTACACTTGTTAGTGTATTGAAAAACACTGATAGCGATCAAAGCCATTAATCAATCGAAGTAGAATTTTGAGATAGTGATTCTTTTGGCGAGATATTTTCACGAACCATAAAGAAACCACCTAAGAGGAAGGATAACAGATAATGCACAGAATGCGATAACGTTGCAAATGCTAATCCTTCCTCTAATGGAATGGAATACAATTTGTTCATTGCTTCTTGCATAAAAAGGTGATAAACACCCACCGTTCCCGGAGTTGGGGCAATAGCCACTCCCACAGAAGTTATGATTAACAGCAACGCTGCATCGGAAAAAGACAATTGCGTTTGTAAACCAAACGCATAAAATAGAATGTAAACTGGAATTGCATATAAAATCCAAATGAGTATTGATTGCAACACTAAGGGTAAAAACGATTTTGGTTGCTTTACTACATCTAAACCTTTGGTAAAAGATTGTAGTAAGGTTGCTGCTTTTTCAGCAAATTTTTCAGAAATAGGGGAGATGACTTTTGTAATTACCCATTTCCCAAAATTAGTAAATGCAAAAAGGATTATAGCAGTTAAAAGTAAGATGGTTGGTATACCCGCATAAACAATCATTTGGTTAGCACTTACAGATGGGAGGGCAATTTGTAGCTTATCGGTAAATAGTAACGTTGCTATAGAAATAAAGAACAGCAGGTTCAATACATCGAAAAAACGTTCTAAAACAACAGTTGCTACTAATGATGGGATTGGGATTTTTTCTCGCTTTGCAACTACAAATGGTCTTACAAGTTCACCACCACGAGGTATAATATTGTTAATTCCATATCCAATCATAATACCTGAAAACAAATTTAGAGTTTTTATTTGTTTCTTAAGTGGGTCAACGAGTATTTTCCATCGAGTAGCTCGTATGTAATGTGAAAGTATCACAATTGGAATGGTTGCAAGAAAATACCAATAATTCACCGATTGTAAATATTCTAATAACCGACTAAAATTAATATTGCTTAAAGCAAAGTAAATTGAGAATCCAAAAAGTGCAGTTGTAATTACAATCTGAAGGACTTTTGAAGTGGTTTTTGACATAGGAAGAAGTAATTTTCCAGAGAACGAACAAGAAAACAATTCTGCAAATATACACCTTTCATAGTCGCTTAATTCAACGAAAGTATAATTGTATTTTGATAATACTCTTTCGTGTTGTATTTTTGCACACTTCATACTACAAAAATCAATACTATGTATTTATCAGAACTTGAAATAATTGGCTTTAAATCGTTTGCATTAAAAACATCTTTAGAATTTCCAGACGGGATTACAGCCATTGTAGGTCCAAACGGCTGTGGGAAATCGAATGTTGTCGATGCTGTCCGTTGGGTTTTGGGAGAGCAAAAAAGCAAAGTTCTCCGCTCCGACGTAATGGAAAACATTATTTTTAATGGAAATCAAAAACGAAAACCATTAGGAATGGCAGAGGTTAATTTAACAATTGAAAATACAAAAGGTATTTTACCCTTAGAATATACCGAAATCACTATAACTCGCCGATTATTCAGAAGTGGTGAGAGTCAGTATTTTCTCAATAAAACTCCTGTTCGTTTACGGGATATCGTATCGCTGTTTATGGACACCGGTATGGGAGCTGATTCGTATTCTGTAATAGAATTGAAAATGGTCGAACAAATACTTTCTGGAAAAACTGACGACAGAAGACATTTGTTGGAAGAAGCAGCATCGATAAGTAAATATAAAATTCAATTACGCGACGCATCTCGAAAATTAAAAGATGTTCAAGGTGATATGACTCGTGTTTTGGATATTACCACTGAGTTAGAAAAAACAGTAGCTTCTTTAGGAAATCAAGCCGATAAAGTAAGAAGATACAATGCTACTTCGGGAAAATTACAAGAGGTAGAAATATATGTATTACGAAAAGAATACACTGCATCGAAAAAAGAATTGACGGTAATTCAAGATGAACTCCAAGCATTTTTAGAAAAACGAAAAGAAATTGAACAAACTTTAGAACATCAAGAAACATATACAAATGAATTAGAAGAACGCTTTCGAATTGAAGAAAGCGAAATCAACACACTTCGTTATAAAGAAAACAATTATAAGACCGAACTTGCACAGTTAGAACAAGAACTTGCCGTTACAAAAGAAAAAATAATTGCTATTGACCAAGCTTCATTTCGATTAAACAAAGATCAAACGGACGTCGGTTCTGCACAGCAAAATTTTGCTCGAACATTAGAACAAACAAAAATTCGACAAGAACAAATTGAAATCCAAATAGAAGAAATCAGGAACAGTTTTAAAGATTCTAAAGAAATTAGAGATTCGAAGCTACAAGAATTACAAGAGTTACGCCACCTTGCCAAACGTTCAAATGAACAATATTACAACTCTTTAAATTCTTTAAATGGCTTAAAAGGCATAATAGAGCGTAATTTAAGAACTTCGCAACAAAGAAGTTCCGTAATTTCTGAGCAAAAAGCGGCTATTGTTCGTGATGAAACTATTTTGGCAGAAAAACATTCAGAAATAAATACCGAAGAATTAAAACGTTCAGATTTTGAAAAAACAATCGAAAAAGCTGAAAAAGTCTATAAAAATCAGGTTGAATTACAATCAACACTTCAAGGTTCTATTGAAAATATACGTCAAAAACTAAGCGAAGAACAACAACAACTTAGTTATCAAAATGCTTCATTAGAGTTTTTAACAAGTTTGGTAGATGCTTCCGAAAGTTCGAAATTCCTTCAAGAAGATTTGAAATGGAATAATAACACTGAATTTTTAACCTTGGTAGAGATTATTGGAACTGACGAACCATATAGAATAGCATTAGAATCTGCTTTAGGTGAAGCGGCTAAATACATAGTTGTAGATACAGAAGAACAAGCCTTAACAGCAGCAAATTTATTAAAAGAATCCCAAAAAGGGAAAGCATCTTTTCTTTGTAAATCTACAATTCCAGCAATTGAGAACAAATTAAAACCTATCAAAGGTGATGGCATCATTGGTTGGGTTTCAGATTTAGTAAGAGCTGATAATGAAATTCTGTCAGCAATTTCGTTACTATGTGGAAATTGTCTTATTGTTGAAAATTTATCTATCGCCGAAAAAATAATCAAAGCAAATTCTACAGTTGAGTTAGCAGTAACTTTAGAAGGAGAATTAGTTTCTTCAAATGGAGTTATTCGAGGTGGTTCCGTTTCAACTTCAGAAGGATTAACTGTTGGTAAAAAAGAAAGAATTGCACATTTACAAAAATCTGTTGCAACTATTCAAACTTCCCTTGCAAAAAATGAAGCAACATATCAAGATTTACGAACGCAATTGCAACAGATTAACATTAATGAACTTTCAAATGCAATTCGTAAAGCAGAAAATGAAAAGAACACATTCGAACGGTCTCTTTCACAGTTAGTTGCTACTGCAGAATCTCAACGACAACGCATTGAAAATAGCAGAAAAAACTTAACTCGAGCAATAGATGAACTTCAAGAAATTGAAAAGGAATCACTTGAAACAAATACAAAAATTACGAATGTTGAAAAGGAAGTCCAAAGTTTGAAAGACCAAACAGAAGAAACTTCTCAGCAAGTTCAAGTACTTGAAGAAGAATACACTGTTGTTGAAGCAACTGTACGTCAAAAAGAATTTCAACTTATTCAAAATGAATCAGAAAATAAATCTCTTCTTTCAGAAATAGAACGACTTTCCAATCAGATTCGAAGTTTAGATAACAGGAAAAAGAATTTCAACTACGAATTAGAATCTTCAAAACAAAAATTAGAAGATTTAAAAGTATTAGCACTCGATAAAGAAAAAGCTATTTCTGAAATACGAACTGTTTTAGTAGATGTTACAAATTCTCGAGAACAATTAGATACGATTATCCGTTCAACAAAAGAAGAATTACATCAGTATACTGAAGAAACAAAAATTCAGAGAACCATTCTTGAGAAAAATATTCGAAATGTTCACGAACGTGAGATTACATTCGCACAACTAACAACTAGAATTGAATCTGTACTACAAAAGGCTGATGAGGAATTACAAATTTCTATGGATAATGAACAACCATTAACTCAAGAGTTAGAAAAACTTCAGGAGACATCTCACGAAGAATTGTTAGAACTCATTCGAGTGTATAGAAAACGTCTTCTTAGTTATGGAAATGTAAATTTCGAAGCATTAGAAAGTTACGAACGTGAAAACGAACGGCTAGAATTTTTACAAACTCAGCTAAAAGACTTAACCGACGGCGAACAAACGTTGTTAACGACTGTTGGAGAAATTAACGCTATTGCACAATTACAATTTAACGAAACTTTTGAAAAAATCAACATTTATT
>JBDNFX010000316.1:0-4440 GCA_041689575.1 Kapaibacterium sp. (SeqCode) | reverse complement strand
TTAATTTGTTCATTACTCTTTTTCGTAATACCTACAGGGAAAATATCGGACGAGCGATTGTTACAATGGAAAGATGTTCAAAAAATAGATTGGGTTACATTATTACTTTTTGGAGGTGGCTTAGCACTATCTTCAATTCTATTTCAAACCGGAACAATGGAAGTTTGTACAAAATTACTTATCGCTAATGTTGGCACTGTTTCAGAACCAGTTATTACATTGCTATTTGGTTTCTTTGTAAATTTTTCTACAGAATTGACCTCGAATATTGCCTTAACTTCTATTATCTCACCAGTAGGAATTTCTATAGCAAAACAGTTATCCATTTCGGTAGAACCATTGTTAATGGTAATAGCTATTACAGCATCATTTGCTTTTATGCTTCCAGTTGGTACACCACCAAATGCAATTGCGTATTCTACAGGAAAAATACCGTTGAGCGTTATGATAAAATGCGGATTCCTCTTAAACATAATTTCAACGATTATAGCGTGGGCATGGATTCTGATAGTCTATTCTTTTAAATAGACTTTTTATATTTTCCTTTGTTGAACCAAACATATTTATACCTACGTTTGTCCATTGAGTTATTCTTGTAATTTTCCACATACGGTTGAACTAATCGATAATCTTGATCGTAAAAAATAATGAGCATTGGTGCATCATTAATGGCAATTTGTTCTGCTTTTCTGTAAAGTGCCATTCTATCCTTAGTATTTGTAGTTAAGAGAGCTTTTTCATAGACTACGTCAAATTCTGGATTTTTATATCGAACGCTATTGACTGGGCTTATCCCCTTGTCGGGAACTAATTTCCCATACAAAAGATTTAAAAACGATTCAGGATCTGGATAATCAGCAACCCAACCTAAACGATAAAAAGCCGATCTCCCATTGTCTACTTCTTCAAGATGTTTCGCAAATTCAACTTGCTTCAATTCAACTGTTATGCCTAAATTTTCTTGTAACATACCTTGAACGGCTTCGGCAACAAGTAAGTTTCTTCCTCCACCTGCATTCAGTTGTAAGGTTAGAACAGGAAATCCTTTTCCAAATGGAAACCCAGCTTCAGACATTAATGACCGTGCTTTTTCTAAGTTAAAAGAAAAACCTTGTATTGAATCAGCAAAATATTCCGGCATTGAAGGTGGTACTAAACCATGCTTTCCCGGTCCTGCTGCTTGACCTTGAAGAACATATCGAATAATTCTATCTCTATCAACTGCATAAGAGATTGCTTGTCGTACTCGTTTGTCTTGAAGTTCTTTGCTCGTTACCATCATTCCATAATACTGCGTTGCCAATGAAGAAACGCTATGCAACGTGAATTGTTCGTAACTTCCTTTTAAGCGTTGTTTTTGTACGTCTACCATCCCTAAAAAGAATTCTGAAGGTATTCTGTATGATTCTTCTAAGTTTCCATCTTTAAATTCAAGCAATTGTGTTTTCTCGTCCTTTAAGAAGGAGAATCTAACAGCGTGAAGGTAGGGTAACTGATTTCCACTTTCATCGTATTTCCAATAACGTGGATTCCTTGTCATTAGGAGGTCTCTGTCGGGACGCCAATATTGAAAAACGAATGGACCAGTTCCAACAGGGTTTTGGAAAAAATCTTTTCCGTACAATTCTACAGCTTCATGAGGTATAACAGCACAAGAACTTAATGTAACCATAAATTCGAAAGGAGCAAATGGTTTTTCTAATTGTATTTGAAAAGTAGAATCGTCTTTTACTATTAATCCTGTTACTTCCTTAATCTTAGGTTCAGTTTTGTTAGTAACGGCTTCTTCAATCGATTCATAATATTCTTTAGATCCTGAAATTTTATTTTTGAAATATTCGTAATTCAAACTTCCTGTTCTTGGATCGCACACCCTTGTAAGAGAATATTTAAAATCCCTAGCATTCATTATTCGACCCTTACCGTTCGGAAAACATTTGTTATCGTGGAAGTAAACGCCTGATCGTAAATGATACGTATAAAGCATTCCATCGTCGGAAACAGACCATTTGTACGCTAAGCCAAGTTCAATAGAAAGGTTTTCGTCAAGCGTTACAAGATTATCATAAATTTGTTCAGCAATATGTGAAGAAGTAACATCTTGAATTCGCACCGGATCTAAGGAACGCAACTCGGCACTTTCGTTCACTCTGAAAATTCCACCATAATATATATCGCCATTGCCTTTGGTTAGTAAGGGTACTTCAATTGGTTTTTTGCACGATTGTACTAAAAAAGATGAAATTAGTATTATAATTGACAGACGGAGAATATAAAAAAATGGGTAATTTTTCATAGTGAACATTCAAGAATTCTAAGAGTATGATAATATTTTTGTAAATTTGACTTTGTAAAAATACACTTTTTTACGGTAACATATTTACACTTATGGCAAAAACTATACAAAAGAAAGCAAAAAGTATTGAATATCCGAAGGATTCAGTAAAACTAAAGGGCTTCTTTCATTTTAAAAGTATATTACTTTCAGGAGCATTATTGCTTCTATTCTTTCTTTATCTTCAAACGCCACGTTTCAGTAATACAGCTACCCAAACTAACCCAATTCCTGGTTGGTTTACAAATAATATAATGGGGTATTACAAAGAACTTCCAGAACAATGGAAAGACCAATCTTTAGAAAAAAGAATGCTTCGTCGCCATGGATATAATTATTTCATTGCCGATTATATAGCAAAGAATTTGCCGAAAGATGCTGTGTTTTTAGTTCCTCCAGAATCCTATTTAGATAAAAATTTGCAACAAGGGTCAGGATTATGGGCTCAAGTTCCTAGAGTACTTTACTACTTTGCAGGTCCCTTAAAAACAGTTTATCTAGCGGATTCAGTCAAAGGCGAAGTTCATGGTGAGTTAGTCGATGTTCCTAAACAAGTAACATCGAGAATGATTACCGTAATCAATCCATCAGATTCTGTACAACTTTCAAAAATTACACACAGCTTTGCTGTTATGCCGGATAAAAATTTTGGAATTGTTCCTATCCAATCAAAAGAACAGCTTTTACAACTTATTGCAGAATTTAAAACTAAATAACTATGACATTATTCCTTACACTCTTGTTATTCTTCTGCCAATTTTTTATTGGTTTTGGAGTATTAGTTCGTTTAAAATTTGTAGAAAGTTCGCCTAAACTTCTCACTGCAGGACTTTCAATGATTCTTGGAATGGGAATTTCTTGTTTAGGAGTATTTGTTGAAGAATTGGTTCGTATTCCTCTTTCACTTACTAGTATTTTAATAGTAAATCTTCTATTACTCATTGCCGTTTCTTTTCCATTTAGTAATACTTTTTTTTCTATTAAAGAATACTTTTCAAATCCTTTGAAAGGTATTAAACCTTATGGAGTGGTAACCTTGACAGTGGTTTTGTTTTTTATGTTTATCAGTGCTTGGTTAGCATTTTACAGCCCTGTGCTTTCTGTCGATGCAATTGCAGGACCCGATTTGGTAGCAAAATATGCACTTGAACAAGGAACAATGGCGTCGTCGGTGTTTTACGATTTAGAAGGTAATCTTGGGAACCAACCTTTCTATGCTCCATATATTACCTTAATGCAAATACAGTTTCGAGCAGTAGGAAATCCATTTGGTCAAGTTTGGATTCCAGTAATGGCACTTGCTTTTATTGGTGTATTGTATGCTAAAATGCGTTCACAAACCCATGGAGTAATTGCGGGATTTTTAACAATTGCTTTTATAATGATTCCAGAAATGTTTTTCTATACTACTTCACTATTAACCGATTATAGCAATGCAGTGTTCTTTGGTTGTGCTGTGTTCATGGTGATGGATTATGTGAATACAAAAGAGTTGAAATATCTAATTCTTACATCAATATTGATGGGATTTGCATGTTTTACGAGAATAGATACCATTGTTCTAGCAGGTCTTGGAATCCTTTCTACTGGTTTGTATATGATTTCAAAAAAACAAAATCCATTTACATTTCAAAAAGCACTTTTGAGTATGGGAAGTGTATTTATTGCTTCGTTTTTATTCTTCTTCTTATGGAATGTCCTCTACATTAGTGCATATCTTCCTGTGAAACCATCTGCGGAAGACCAGTTATATATTACGCTTTTTGACTTTGGGAAAGTAATGAAAAATATTAGTGAAATCAATGAAAAACTCGTTTTTGATACATTATATTTTGCATATTCAATTCCAATTTTTGGTATGTGGTTACTTTTAAACATAGTGATAAAACGTTCGTTCCAACCACTTTTGCTTCTCCTTTGGATAGCATCTATTTATATTGGTTTTGTATTGATATTGGGAATGTTTCCGTCGGCAGTAATTGACTGGACAATCAAACGTGGGTTCTTTAAATTTTTCCCATTGTTATATTTCTTTATAGCATCATCGCAATTGAGCAAATGGCTCGATTCAAAAATATCCTCATGGGAAGCCAAATAATTGGCTT
>JBDNFX010000315.1:0-1842 GCA_041689575.1 Kapaibacterium sp. (SeqCode) | reverse complement strand
TTGTAAATAATCTTTTAAAATTTGAAATAAATTAATAAAAGTAATACTCAAGGACGAGGAATAGGATATAAATTATTATTAAATTATTCTTTTAAAGCACCAGATGTGAGCGATTGGATGATTTGTTTTTGAAAAAACAAAAACAAAAGTAAGACAGGTAAGGAAGAAATTCCTGCACCAGCCATTAAATGTCCCCAATCGATTGACTGTTTTCCCAAATAGAAGGCTAAACCAACTGGTAATGTGCGTACGTTAGTATCAGAAACAAACAAGAATGGGAACAAAAAAGAATTCCAATGAAAAAGGAATATATATACAATCAAAACGGACAAAATGGGCTTGCACAGAGGAAACACAATTCGGAAAATAATCCTCAATTCAGAAGCACCATCAATACGAGCTGCTTCTTCTAATTCTTTTGGTACGGACTCGATATATTGCTTCACTAAAAAAATACCAAATGGAGATACTAACCAAGGAATTATCAGGGCAGCGTACGAATTTAACCACCCAAACAGTGCCATCATTTTATACAATGGAATCATTATTACTTGTGCGGGTATAAACAATACCAACAAGACAGAACCAAACAACCACGAAGTTTTTTTTGATCGTAATTTCCTTGCAAAAACATACCCAGAAGTATAACAAAACAATAAGTTAGCTGCAGTAATTACAGTTGCAACAAAGGTAGAATTTAGAAAATAAATCAAAAAGTTATCCGAAGAAAATGCTTCTGAATAATTTGCAATTGTAAAAGGTGATGTTAAAATATCAAAAACAGAATCGTATTGTTCAGGGGTAGTTTTTAACGATAATACAATCATCATTGCTAAAGGAATAATCATTAGTACTGAAACTGAAATTAATATAGCATATCGAAAAAACTGTTTCATACCGTATAAAAACCTTTCACGTTAATATACCGTTCAACTTCAGGGTGAACCAAATTACTAATCGACCTATTTGTTGCTATCCGATGACGAATTTCTGTTGAAGAAATATCAATAAACGGAGCGTTAATCCAAATAGGAGGACGTTGGTCTGTTGAAGTCAATTTTTTATAATAATCAGTGTCTAAAATTACTTCTTTCAATGCTCGTCGGGTGATACAAAGTTGTACGTTATCTACAATTTCGTTCCAAAGATTCCACGAATGAAAAAATCTGGACTGATCTTCACCAATAAGTAAATATAATTGGCAATCAGGGTATCTAGACTTTAAATGCTTGACAGTATTGATAGTGAATGAAACCTGTTGTTGTTTAATTTCAAAGTCATCAATTGAAAAAATAGGGTTGTCTCTAATAGCAAGTTCAATCATACGAACGCGGTCAACATCTTCAATAGTTTTAGGTTCATTCACTTTAAAAGGGGATTTATACGTCGGTATAAAAACACAGTGATCCAATTTCAATTGCTCAACAAAATACATTGCATGAATAGTGTGAGCAATGTGAATAGGATTAAAGGAACCACCGAAAAAACCAATTCGCTTCATAAATCTATAGTTAGGAAAAGAACCAAATGAAAAAAATATACAAATTATATCTATCACTTTCACTAATTACTATAATTCTAATTACTCAAAGTTGCGACACAACATCACCACAAACTCCTCAACAAGAACCAGTTTTTCGATTGTTTATTCAAAAAATACAATCACACCAAAACAGTAAAAATTCCATTACGATTGAACCAATAGATTCAAATACCAATATCTCACTAAAAGTATCAATTGGCTCATTAATCTACAAAGATACGGTAATCACATCAAAAACAAACGTTGAATTCACTTCAGGTACTGAAAATAGTACACTTTCTGTTGCAAGTACAACTTCA
>JBDNFX010000314.1:0-8806 GCA_041689575.1 Kapaibacterium sp. (SeqCode) | reverse complement strand
GCAATGGAAGTTAATGCCTGTCAGAGTTTTTACTTTCTCTAAACAATTGAAGTGAGTTCATTGCATACAAAAGCCCTTCTTCGTAACGTGATATTGACAAATTAGCTATACTAAGTACGTAAAAGCTATCTGCTTTGTCAAGCGAAGACCCTGCTAATTCTGCATATTTACGTGCAGAAATGGCAAGTGTTATTGCTTCAAGGGGATTTTGTGAAGCAATGTTTTTGGCTTGTAGATTTAATTGAACGGCTCGTTCCAAAATAGTTTTGTTGGTTGTTTCGTATTAGTTATATAAGTACTCTTTACAAAAAGAGTGTTTTCTATTCAATCTGTTAAATTTTGTAGAATGATTGCATATTTTTAATATAGAAAAAATTATGCCAATATTATCATCCTACTTCATAACTACGTACAAATGCTTGCTTCTTTTTTAATGGTTTTTGCTGTTTTGCTTTCTTCAGTTACTATGGTTTTATCTCAAAACCGATGTACAGATATTGAGTTGTTGCCCGGAGATGAAAATCTTCTAGAGTATGGACTCGATTCTACTTCGCATTGGTGGGCAGTCACAAGTCCTTTTACCGATAGATTTAGGTTGTATATTAATGGTAAAAAGTTTGGCGATTTTCTTGGTGTTCAAAAACCACAGTTTTCAGATTTCGAAGGAAAACAATGGGGCGTGTTTGTTCAACAAAATAATGGCTTATGGGATGCTATAATTGATGATTCTCTATATTCAATTCAAGCAACTGAGCCAAGGGAAATTTCATTTTCAACGAATAGTAAAACATTTGCAATAGGTGTCATGCGTTCTGGAATGGAAGAAGTTACCTTTCAAAAATCTGTATATGCGGTTATAAATAGAGTTTCGAAACTAATTGTTAGCCCTGAAGGAAGAAGGGTTGCTTATGTACTTCAACAAGGAGCTTTACAGTCGTTGTATGTTAATGGGAAAGAGATAGAGACCTTTCAAGAAATAAAAATTATTGGTTTTTTTTATGACGGCTCAATAGTCTTCTGTGCTCGTCAAGGTAACCAATGGAATGTATTTAAAAATTCCGAACAAATATCAAATACATATCAATCTATAAAGGCTGCCACAATCAATAGATTTGGGACGACTGTTGCGTTGGGGGCTCAACAATTAAACAACGAATCAGTACTTTGGGTTTTTAGCGAAGAATATAATCAACCAATACAATCTCAACCATTTGATGTTATCAATTCAATTTCTTTACACCCAAGCAAGCCAATAATTATGGCTGAGTGCAATCGAGGTGGACAATCGATAGTTACTATTCAATTTACTGAAATGGGTGGTGGATTATCAAATTCGAAACCTCATTTTACTTTAGCAGGGGAACAATACTATTTTATGTCTTGTGAAAATATTTGTTCTATGGTGATAGATGGAGTAAGAAGAACATTAAATACGAATTTTGTTTTTAATGAAAAATTTGCAGTTGCGGTAAAACCAAATGGAAAAACTTTTGCTATATCTTCTTTAAGTAGCGTCGTTGTTCGGTATATAGAATCTAATGAATTATATGCAGGAATGATATTAAATTCTATGAAACCGACAAGATATAATTGGAGAACAGATCGGTACGAAGCATTAGGTTCTATACAGAACAGACTCTATATGATAATGTGCAAAACAGAGTGAAAAATCCATTAAAACAAATTAAATTCAGGAAATATAGTCAAGTTTTCTTATCAAAATTTCTAACAATTTTCAAAAATGCATAAAAATTTGTATTTTTGTATTCTATTGCTATAAAACTATAGAAGATTAATCACTTTCGTAAGTTGAAAATATGAGTGTGCTTGTAAATAAGAATACAAAAGTCCTTGTACAAGGAATTACTGGTTCAGAAGGAACATTCCATACATCTCAAATGTTGGAATACGGTACAAAAGTCGTTGGAGGTGTTACACCCGGTAAAGGTGGAACCGAATATTCTGGAAAAGGCGAAGATGTTTTTATTCGTCCAATGCCAGTATTCAACACTGTACGTGAAGCTGTAAACAAAACCGGAGCAGATGCAACTGTTATCTTTGTTCCTGCAAAATTTGCTGCAGATGCTATTTTAGAAGCAATTGATTCAAATATTGCCTTAATAGTATGTATTACTGAAGGAATTCCTGTAAAAGATATGAGTGTTGTTTATGCAGCACTTTCAAATTCAAATTCACGATTAATAGGTCCTAATTGCCCAGGTGTAATTACACCTGGTGAATGTAAAATTGGAATTATGCCTGGGTTTATCCATACTCCTGGCACTATTGGATTAGTTTCAAGAAGCGGAACGTTAACATACGAAGCTGTGAAACAATTATCCGATGTTGGTTTAGGTCAATCTACTTGTATTGGTATTGGTGGAGATCCAATTATTGGAACAAAATTTATAGATGCAATTAAACTTTTTAACGAAGATCCGAATACTGAAGCAATTATAATGATTGGTGAAATTGGTGGGTCAGCTGAAGAAGAAGCTGCAGAATATATTGCCAAAAATGTTAAAAAACCTGTTGTAGGTTTCATTGCAGGACGTACAGCGCCTCCGGGTAGACGAATGGGTCATGCAGGAGCAATCATTTCTGGTGGAAAAGGTACTGCGGCTGATAAAATTAAAGCTTTAGAAAAAGCTGGAATTTTAGTTGCTCAATCACCTGCAGAATTAGGCTCTTCAGTTTTAAAAGCCTTAGGCAGAACGGCAACTGCACCAATCAAATCAACTCAAACTACTGCTACGACTTCAGTTGTAATTCCAAAAACAACAGTAACAAAATCACCTCAAGGTAAATCTAAAAAATCTACTTCAAAAAAATAAGTTTCTATTATTATAACTATATAAATAAAATGTCAGAACGTACTTTAGCAATTATCAAACCAGACGCAGTAAAAAATAATGTTGTAGGCGAAATTATAGCAACAATAACAAAAGCAGGATTTAAAGTTCTTGCCTTTCAAAAAATGAAATTAACTCCAGAACAAGCGGGTGCTTTTTATGAAGTTCATAAAGATCGACCCTTTTACGGAGAATTAGTTTCTTTTATGTGCAGTGGTCCAATTGTTCCAATTGCATTGGAAAAAGAAAATGCAGTTGCTGATTTCAGAACTTTAATAGGTGCAACAGATCCTGCTGAAGCAACTGAAGGTACTATTAGAAAAATGTTTGCAACTTCAAAAGGTGAAAATGCAATCCATGGTTCTGATTCGGCTGATAATGCAAAACAAGAAATTTCTTTTTTCTACACTGAAAGTTCAATTCTTACTACAAAGTAAATTGTTACGAATTGATTATTTTCAGGATTGATACCACGATAAAGAGGCAACGGTTCCTTACCTTTCGCCTCTTTACTCTTTATAACGTTGTACTTACGTTTTGAATAAACATTTATATAAGTATAATCTCATACTACAGTAGCTTATTAAAATTTTCAATAATATATACGGTAAAGGCGTCTCTAACTTCTTTTTGATATATAGATTCGTATCTTGAAATTTTTATGAAACAAAACTCCATTCACAACATCTTATTTGTCATTATATTTATATTTGTTGGGCTCATTTCAACAGAAGTTTTTGCTGACCAAAAGCCAAAAGTTGTTGAAAAAGTAGAACTTCAAGTTAAATACAAAGCTAATTCAATTTCTCATTTCCTCTACATAGATTCTACTTCGGAAATACGAACTTTTGACGATGGTTCTGTAAAAGTTTATGATTACTTCTTAAAATATTGGATCACTGTTAATTTTCCGGGCAAAATTGAAAAAGGGTTTTTTCTTGTAAATTGGGTAATCGATTCTTTAGACTTAACGGTGAATGAAAACAACATTCAAAAAGTTCGTTATAACACTATGGATGCTTATCATGAAATGATGGCAAAAAAAGATGGAAAAGCTTTAAGTGGAAAAACTTCTCCGATAAAATCGGAAGAATTAAATTATGCTATTTGTTGTACAAATAGAGAATTTGAAACCTATGTATCCCCTTATGGCGATATTGCGAAGATTACTTCAGCTCAGTTTGATGAATTGAAACGGTACATAGTTGAAGAAGGTAAAGATGCAATGGACCCAGTTAGCAAATATTATTGGTTAGATGGTGTTTCAGACCGTCAGTTACGCTTTATTGCAGACATACATAAAGGTTTGATTCCAGGTTCAAAAGTAGCCCCAGATTCTGTATGGGTGAGACCCTATACATCTCGGATTTCAGGTATTGACGTCTTCTCTGATTCTTGTAAGGTGCTATTAGAAGTTAATAATAATCCATTCTTTACAATACGTGCAGACATAGACTCACTCAAGCCAGTACTTCCAATTACGAAACCATTTTTTGGAATACCTTATTTTGTAACAGTAGATTCTGGATTTGGTTCTGCAACGTATTCTGTTAGTTTCCTTTCTTCGGGAGTAATTCGTTCTGCTGAATGCAACCAAAAAGCTCTTTTTTATAGTACTCTAAAAGAGGAAAAATTTATACACTCTTATACTTCTAAACAATTATGGTTGCTTCAAAAACAACGCCAACGGTAATACGTTTTCTATTTTCTTTTTCTCTTTTACTAATGTTTGTTCTTAGTAGTTGTAAAGATCAACAAAATAAGGACGGCACTCCTGTAGAAGATAAAAACAGTGAACAAACTACTCAAAATCTAATTCTTCCAAGTGATACTTCTTCTGCAAAAGATATTTCTGGGGAAGATAAAATTATAACTACCTTAAAATTTAATCCAAAAAAAGGAGACATTCAACGCTACAAACTTACTCAAACGAGCAAAATTAGTCAAGATGGTGGAATGAGTGTCAATAGTTCTTCTATTCAATATTACACGCAAAAAGTAACCGATATTAAAAAAGATGGTCGCATTGAATTATCCGTCCGTTATGATTCTGTAATTGTCAACAATCTATCTGTTTCTCCAAAAACGAGAAGCGAATTACGATATGATTCAAGAAATAAAGAAGATAGAGCAAACCCAGAATACAAACAATACAATACAATCATTGGTGCTGAAGTTACTATTTTAGTAAAACCAAATGGTGAAATTGAAGATATTATGGGACATAAATCGTTGTTGGATAAGATCCTTGGGGACAAAAAAGACTCGATTCTTGGTCTACAACGAGAAATGTTGGAAAACCAATTGAAAAATGAAGTATATTTGGTTCCAATTCAACAAGAGTTTCAGTTTTATAACGACAATGGTGTAGTAGATTCTTCTCAATCGTGGTTCAGAGAAAATATGATTCCAATCGGTGGAATTTTTCCTGCAAAAAGCCGTATCGTTTATAAAATTGAAAATGTACGCGAAGTAAATGGAAAAAAAATCGCTACAATTTCAGGTAATATTTCAACAGATATTTCTAAGAAAAAACTATCGCAAAATTCAGTTGAGTTTGTTCTTAAAAATTCTATTATTTCTGGTGTTGGAAAATCGATGGTTGATGTGGAAAAGGGGACGACAATCTATAAATCTAACACAATTATTATGGTTTTAGATGTCGAAGCAATCAACAAAGAAAACAAAGAACAAAAACAACGGATGAAACAAAGTATCAATTCAGTTATAACTGTTGAATTGATAAAGTAAATACTATTACTATACCTTATTTTATGGAAGACAAAAAAATCGACTATCGTTCGGTAATTGTTGTAACAGACATTATTATTTTGTCTTCCATAATTGTTGGAGTGATAGGTGTTTTATACCTATTCGATACAGCTCCAATAAAATTCATTGGAATTGGAATTGGAATTATAGGAATTGTAGCTCAACTTTTAGCTATAGCAAAAAGAGCAATTACTAACCCACCTCGTTCAAGTGTTGTTGGTGGCATTGATAAATCGATGTATCATGCAAACCTACCCAAATTCACTAAAGATCCTGCAACAAATAAAATCAAATTTGATGATTTACCCTCTATAAGAGATAATCATTCCATTTTAGAAGAACAACCTACTTCTCGGTACTCTGTTCAACCTAAGTCGTCAACAGTTAATGTGTATGATGATAAAACAGTGATGCCTGTTTCGAAAAAGGCTAACGATGAGAATGTTCCAGTTCCAAAAAAATCTACATTAGTTTTTGATTCCTTTGATGAAGATAGTCAAATGAACGAACCTGTAAGAAAATCTCCAACTATTCAAGAATTTCAAAAGTCAACACATTCTCAATTGCACCGACCTGAGGCAACTTTATCTAATACACACCAAGCTCCTCATTCTTCAAATAAACCCACGAACACTTCACAGTCAAATCAGCAGAACAATCAGCCTTTGCAACATTCTCAAAAAGAAGTTTCATTCTTAGATACAGATTCTTCACAAAACAAAGAAGAAAATTCTGAATATTCAAAGATAGAAGTTTCCGTAAAAATGGCTCAATTGTTTGAAGAAACTCCTAGCATATTTTCTAAAGAACCAAGAAAAGAATTTAATTATTTACTATCAAAAGTACTAACAATTATTGCGTCAGTTTTTGATACAAGAACGGTAGTTTTCTTCTGGGTCAATAAAGAAAAAGAGACCTTTACTTTAGAAACATACTTAACAGATGCACGTTTTTTTAGCGATCAGAAAAAATATAAATTTTCTTTCGATGGAATTAGCGATGTCGCTTCTAAAAGTAGACCAATTGTAATTACGGATATTAAATCCACTGTTGAGTTGAAAATTATTCCCTATTATTCATCGGAAAGTAACACTGGTTCTTTTATAGCGGTTCCTATTTTCTTCAATAATATTGTTGTTGGCGTTGTAGCAATTGATTCGATCGAAGAAAAAAAATATACAGCCCGAACCATTGATGCTTTAGGCAATTATACAAAACTGATTTCTGGTTTAATTCAAAGTTATACTTCAAAATATGACTTAATTCAAGAAACAAAAATTCTTGAATCGGTTCAATTATTTAAATCAATGTTTTCAAGTTCATCTTCAACTAAAGATGATGTTATAGACATTTTGTTATCATCAATTGAACAGTTAGCAGTAGGTAATCCATTGATTGGAATATGTATGTTCGAAGAATCGATGAACGAATGGGGAATTGTTCGCACTTCCAATGCTATGAACCAACCCGAACTTCGATCTGCGGTTGTAGAACTAAATAATTCATTAGTAGGACACACCATTTTATCGGGTGCAACAGTAATAGCAAATCCGTTAAATCACGAAAAAATTAGATTCTATAGTGGTGAACCACAAACCTATAATACGTATTTTTTCAGTGTTCCTATTAAATCTATTGCGAATTGTTTTGGAGCATTGTTTTTAGAAGGAACTAATTTTGAACGTGTTTTGCCAGAACAACGGAGTTTCGAATTTTTAGCTGATCAAGTTGGTATTATTTTAGAACAAATTGCTGTGAACGAAGCAATTCAGTCAAATTCTATGGTCAATGATTTAACCGGAATTATGAATTATTCCTCGTTTACAAAACGTTTAGAAGATGAATTGCTGCGAGCTTCGGATTACCGTCAAGATATTTCAGTGTGTTTGATTAGAATTGATTCGATGCAATATCGTTTGCAGTCAAAACCATTATTAACACATTTGACTTCGTTAGTTTCAAAATTTGTACGCACTTATGACATAGTTTCACAACTTGACGACGATACGATAGTAGTTTGTTTGATTTCTATGAAAGCAGAAAATGCACGAATTTGGTCAGAAAAATTTAAAAAATCTGTATCAATGTCTACACTGACCTTAATTGAACGAACAGTGTCCCTAACGGTCTGTATTGGAATTTGTGAATACAATTCGTCCTATACCTTAGAACGATTGTTGTCGAATGCTAATGATGCTCTAAAGAATGCTGAAAAAAGAGGAAATACTATAAATATTTACTAAATTTTTCTACTGCTTCTGCTACTTTATCACCAGCATTGCTTAGGCTAAATGTTGCAGGTAACGACCCACCAGCGGCATAAAAATGACCCCCACCATTAAATTCATTTGCAAGTTTATTTGCTGGAAAATTGTTTTTAGAACGAAACGATATTTTTATTCTATCATTGTCTTCAATTAGCAAAACCCCTAATCTCATTCCACTTATTTCTAAAATGGTGGCTACAATACCATTTGTATGTTCTAAAGTAGTATTTGTTTCTTCCATATCTTTTTTCGAAATAAAAAGAATACAAACCCTATTGTCATAACAGAGTTTCATTGACGTAAAAGCTCTTCCAACCAATTGCGATCTCCCCAAAGGAGCAGTATTGATAATAGAATCATAAATTAATATTGGGTCTGCACCAAAATGAATTAATTCAGCTGCAATAAGTACAGAAGCAGTACCAGCAATTTCACTTAAAGCTTTTACGGCAGGATAATTATGATCTTCATCTTTAATAAATTCAAAAGCTAAAGCTGTGATTTTCTTTTTGGCTAAGGCTTCAAAGTAAGGCTTTTGTTTCGTTTTTAATTGCAGTGCTGAAATCAATACGGTTTTAGGATGTATTAATTTTAACTCTTCGAGGGTAGGAGGTTCTACTTTTAAAATGATAGGACAGCCAAATATTTTCTTTAAATCACTTGTAAGTGTAGCTCCGGCTTCTGTATATTCTAAATCTGAAAATCCTGATTCATCACCGGCGCCTTTTTCTACAAGTACCCTGTGGCCATTGCTAACAATAGCAGCAACTGCATCAGGTGTTAGACAGATGCGTTTTTCCTGAAAACATGTTTCTTTTGGGATTCCAATAAATAGGTTTCCTTTTTTTTGGGTAATTTCAAGAGTTTCTTCCTGAGGAATGAGTTGTGCTTTGGTAAAAGGTGACTTAGGATTTG
>JBDNFX010000313.1:0-4900 GCA_041689575.1 Kapaibacterium sp. (SeqCode) | reverse complement strand
TTACTTTGAGCTAACTTAAACTTAGAAAAATGTTTAGTAACTGCAAGTACGTTTTTCTTATTTGTTTTAGAATAGATTTCTTTTATAGTTTTAATTCCTTGCTCTTTTAAATCTTCTGAAATTAATGATACTACTTTATCAATATCGCTTTGTTTCGAATGAGAAAAGACAAAAGTAGGGAATAATGCTAGAAAGATTAAAAACACAAAATACTGCTTCAAATTAAGTCCAAAAATATATATAGATAAAAAACGTACATTTGCTCAAATTTACTTAGAAAATACTTAGGAACCAAAATGAATAAAGAACGAAATGCAATTTCTCGATTTATGGAAGAACATTATCTTCATTTTAATGCTGCTTCTGTTGTAGATGCTGCAAAAGGATATGAAACCCACTTAGAAAATGGTGGCAAGATGATGATTACCATTGCAGGAGCTATGTCTACTGCAGAGTTAGGGAAATCGTTGTCAGAAATGATTCGACAAGACAAAGTACAAATTATATCTTGTACGGGTGCAAATTTGGAAGAAGATATAATGAACTTAGTTGCTCATTCACATTATAAACGAGTTCCAAATTACCGAGATTTATCGCCTGATGATGAATGGGATTTATTAGAAAATGGTTTTAATAGAGTAACGGATACATGTATTCCCGAAGAAGAAGCATTTAGAAGAATTCAAAAACATATTCATAAAATATGGGAAAAAGCTCAAGCTGAAGGTAAACGTTATTTTCCACACGAATATATGTACGAATTACTACGTTCAGACGTAATGAGAGAACATTATGAAATTGATACAAAAAATTCTTGGATGATTGCCGCAGCAGAAAAGAAT
Organism: Kapaibacterium sp. (SeqCode); assembly: GCA_041689575.1. Classification (GTDB taxonomy): domain Bacteria; phylum Bacteroidota; class Ignavibacteria; order Kapaibacteriales; family JAEUSM01; genus JAEUSM01. The sequence goes on along the minus strand of JBDNFX010000313.1, from coordinate 4,058 downwards.
CTGCCTATAATAGTTCCGGGTTGGGAAGATTCAACAATGGGAAATATTTTTGCTTCCTATTGTTATACAGGGGAATTGCAACCTTCAATTATGAAAACAGGTATTGAATATATGACCTACCTAGCAAAATGGTATTCAGAAAATACTTCAATCGTTGCTCCAAAAAATGAAAATGAATTTGTAGCAGATGGAACAATTGGTTTCTTTCAAATAGGTGGTGGAATAGCTGGAGATTTTCCAATTTGTGTTGTACCGATGCTACATCAAGATTTGGAAATGGAAAACATTCCGTTTTGGGGTTATTTTTGCCAAATTTCAGATTCCACAACAAGCTACGGCTCTTATTCTGGTGCAGTACCAAATGAAAAAATTACGTGGGGTAAATTGAATAAAACTACTCCTCGATTTGTAATAGAATCTGATGCAACAATTGTAGCACCCTTAATTTTTGCTTGGGTTTTAAATTGGTAATTTTTATGTACATTTGTATATAACTAAAGCACTCACTTTGAGTGCTTTTTTTTACATCTGTTTCTGTTTAGTATTGAATGAGAAAACAACCGAAAAGAATAAAAAATTCCTTTGACAATCAACCAATAGCTTCTAAATCACGATATAAGATTATAGCCGTCGTTTTTGTTTTGTTACTTTTAGTATTGGTTCGATTTTTTTCAAAAAAACTTGGATAAAAAGTATCACTTTGAAATTTTACCTTACGTAACAATTTAGTAATACACAAAAAACTGTCTTATTCCTAATTAAATATTCACTTGTGGAAAAGTAATTTTTAAATGTGGATAACTTTGTGGGAAACTCTCATTTTGTCTATCTTTTACAATTTGTAACAAGCCCATATCTCCAACCCTACCGTTCTTCGACCTCCCATATTCCCATTCTTTTATATTACTTTTGGTAAAAGTTTGGCAAAATGGGAGACTTAATATACAATGTGGATAACCTGTGGACAACTGTGTGGATATGCTTCAAGTTATCCACAAAAAAAGGGATATTTTAAAAATATCCCCATATACCGTAGCCAAAAATTTGGCATACTATTTTCAATAAAAAACTTCAAGGTAGAAAGCAAATGAATTTCATTTTTTTCTTCATCTAGTGTTATCGTTGTATCATTTGTTTTTGTTTGTCCGATAAAAGTACCGTACGAACATGAATATTTACCATCCAAAAGAACGCCATCATAAATGAAAACAATGAAAGCGAGAAAATTACTTGTTTAAACGGATTTAAAGAGTCAGCATCTGTTGAAAGAACAGGACCAATGTTTTCACTTCCAGCACCACCTGGGTGAAGACTTTCCGTAATTCTTGGTATTATAAATATAAGAAATGGAACAGTTACAAAAGCAAGAATTGCATACACAGAACTAAGTCGAGCACGAGCTTCATCTTGTGAAATAGCCGAGCGCAACACAAAGTATGCTCCATAAACTAAGAGTAAAATAAAAATTGTTGTTTGTCTGGGATCCCAATTCCAATAATATCCCCAATTAAACTGAGCCCATACTGCTCCTGTAATTGTAGCAAGAATACAAGTAAGAGTTCCAATAAGCGCTGTTGTGGCTGATTTTCTATCGTATTCGATTGATTTAGTTCGTAAATATTGAATTGCGTATACCATACTTATTAAATATGCTAATACCGCAATCCAAGCCATAGGCACGTGAAAGTAAATAATTCTTGCACGTTCATCTAATCCGAACATATACGGTAACATTAAAGGAGGTTCTGTTGAAACAAGCATTTCAGCCTTCACAAAGGTGTGTGAAGTATCCATCGAACCTCGAATAATATATTTTTTTCCTTGTTCTAAAGACTCAATTAATTGTTTTGAACCCTCTAAACGAACTGTACGAGGTACTTTCGAATAATCTTCGACTTGTATTGAATAAATATCATTTGATATCAAGGTGGCTTGTGAAATTGGTTTAACTGCTATATTCATTGCTGAAACAGTATTAGTAGACATCATTGCAGAATCTAGAAAGGTACCACCAATTGGTGGATACAACGCTAATACACAAGTAATAAACAAAGAAAGCACAACAATGATTTTCCATCACATTGGTTTTGGTTTTGTAATACTTGGAAAAAAACCAAATAATATTCCGGCTAAAACTGCAACAGTCATTAACAAATGTTTCATCAAATTTTGAAATGGTTTCAGAATAATTTCTAACTATAATTTTCTACGACGTTATTAATGTTTGGCAATTTTGTTCTAAAAAGTTACTTTTGTTTTTCGTTCAGGAAATATATATAAAAATCTAACCTTCAAAGACAATGAATCCACAAATTCAACATTCACTTCAAAACTTTTGGAAAGTTCGCTTTGTCGGTGTTTTTATACTCATTGGTATTTGTACTGTTATAGGAAAACTGTTCTACATTCAAAACATTGATTCTGAAAAATACCAAACAAAAGCAAAAAAACAGTATGATTCACGAATTGAATTATTACCTGTTCGTGGAAATATTTTTGACAGGAACGACAACCTCATTGCTTCCAATACACAATCTATTTCAATTGCTGTAGACCCTCAAAAAATTGAGAATATTATGTATGTTACTTCAATGATTGCTTCAGTAACAAATAAAAAAGCAACCGAATATGAAAAGATGATTAAAAAATCGAAAAAAGAATTTTTATGGTTAGCCAGAGGAATATCTGCAATTCACGCAAATAAAATTGATACGTTAAAAGATAAAGGTCTAATTCGTATTAAAGAACCAAAACGGAATTTTGTTTATGGATCAGTAGCATCTCAAATAATTGGAACTACCAACACTGACAATATTGGAATTTCCGGTTTAGAACTTTTGCTAGATTCTTCCCTTAGAGGTAAGCCCGGTTATAAAATTTTACAAAGAGATGGGAGAGGAAACCTCAGACCATCTGTAGATATGCAATTGATACCCGCTGTTAACGGTAATACCGTTTCTTTAACATTAGACATAGATATTCAGAAAGTAGTTGAACACGAGCTTCAAAAAGGGATTGACGAAACTCAAGCTACTTCAGGTTCTGTTTGTATTATGGATATTAGAACTGGTGAAATATTAGCTATGGCTTCGTTTCCTACTTTTTATCCTGATAAATTAGCAACTGCTACTTTTGAGGCAATGAGAAATAGATCAATTACAGATACTTATGAACCCGGTTCAACCTTTAAACTAATTACTGCGGCTGCTGCTTTAGAAGAAAAAATTGTTCGCCCAACTACTGAAGTTGATGGATTGGGTGGAGTTTTACGATACGGAGAATTTTTGATTAAGGATTCTCATGGAATGGGTAGAATGCCCTTTTCGAAAGCAATTGAACAATCTTCGAATGTAGTTATGGGTGGCTTAGCCCTTAAAATTTCTGATCGTAAATTTTATAAATATGTACGAGATTTCGGTTTTGGACTACAATCTGGAATTGATTTGCCAGGTGAACTATCTGGTAGTGTTCGAAAACCAGAAAAATTCGATTATACAACTAAACTCTATATGGGTTTTGGGTATCAATTAAGTGTTACACCGTTCCAAATGCTACAAGCGTATGCCACCATAGCTAATGGTGGTAAAATGATGAAACCATACATTGTTAGAAATGTTAAAGATCCCAAAGGTTCTATTTTACTAGAAAACAAACCTCAAGTAGTACGACAAGTAGTTTCTGAAAAAACAGCAAAAGAGTTAACAACTATGTTTGTTGGAGTTGTTGAACAGGGTACTGGAGTTGCCGCTCACGTAGATGGAGTTCTTATTGCTGGGAAAACTGGAACATCGCAACAATTAGTAAATGGAAGATATTCTAAACAAAATTACAATGCTACATTTTGTGGATTCTTCCCAGCTAACGATCCAAAAATTGCATTAATGGTAATGATTGACAAACCGAAAACAAATATTTATGGTGGTGTAATTGCGGCTCCTATTTTTAAAAGAATTGCACAATATCTTGTTAATGTTCGAGGTTTTAATACTCAATCCGATTCAATTCAAACATTAGTTTCAAAATCTGATAGTATTATTGTGCCTGATTTGTTAGGATTA
>JBDNFX010000312.1:0-5066 GCA_041689575.1 Kapaibacterium sp. (SeqCode) | reverse complement strand
GCAATTCTAGGCACATTGTAAGTATTAGCTTGATGCCAAACTGTTTCAGTTTGCGGTTGCACTCCGGCAACACCACAAAGCAGACCAACAGCACCATCTAATACTCGTAACGAGCGTTGAACTTCTGCAGTAAAATCAACATGACCAGGAGTGTCTATAATGTTTATTTGCGTTGAACCCCAGAAACAAGTAGTTGCAGCAGAAGTAATTGTAATACCTCTATTTCGCTCTTGTTCCATATAGTCCATCGTCGCAGTACCATCATCAACTTCACCTATTTTATGAACTACTCCTGTGTAAAACAGAATTCGTTCGGTGGTTGTTGTTTTACCAGCATCAATGTGTGCAATGATTCCGATATTTCTGATATTATTAATATCTATTTCTCTCGGCATAATGCTACTTTAGCTTCCCAACATTTTTTCAAAGAACATTTTTTGTTTGAATTACCACTTAAAGTGAGCGAAAGCTTTATTCGCTTCAGCCATTCTGTGGATTTCGTCACGGCGCTTTACAGCTCCGCCTTCGCCATTTGATGCTGCGATTAACTCGGCAGCAAGTCGATATGACATACTTTTATCTTTTCTATCAGAAGCATATTTTTTCAAAAAGCGAATTGCCAAAGCTAATCGGCGAGATTCACGCACTTCTACAGGGACTTGATATGTTGCTCCACCCATACGGCGAGAACGAACTTCAATTACTGGAGCAGCATTTTGAACTGCTTTTTTAAATATTTCTAATGGCTCTGCTTTTGTTCGATCTGCAATTACATCCATTGCAGTATACAACAATTTACGAGCTGTATTTTTCTTTCCAGATTCCATTATACAATTGATAAATCGTTCAACGGAAAAATCGTTGTAACGTGGATCTTGTATTAGTCGTTTTTTTAGGACTCTTTTTTTTCTCATCGGATCGAATCTTTATCTTTTAATGAATCTATTTACGTTTTTTACCTGTATCAACCGGCTGCCCTGGTTTAGGACGTTTCGTTCCATATTTAGAACGACCTTGTTTTCTTCCACTAACACCTTGTGTATCGGCAGTTCCACGAACAACGTGATAACGAACCCCAGGAAGATCTTTCACACGACCACCTCTGATAAGTACTATCGAGTGTTCTTGCAAGTTGTGACCTTCTCCAGGTATGTATGCTGTTACTTCCATTCCGTGGGTTAAGCGTACACGTGCAACTTTACGTAAAGCTGAATTTGGTTTCTTTGGAGTTGTTGTATATACACGAGTACATACTCCACGTCGTTGTGGGCAACTCAAAAGAGCTGGCGATTTACTTTTATAAGTAACATCTTTTCTACTTTTTCTAACTAATTGACTTATTGTTGGCACCGATTATACTCCGATTACGCGTTTTTATTTAGTATTAACGTCTTGCGTTTGTGTAATAGCCTACAAAAATACGGCAAAACTTTGACATTTCCAAAAAAATTGAAAAAAAACCTCTCCGAAGAGAGATATATTTTTCAATTCTCCCATATATGGGAGCTTACTTTTTACCTTCAGCACGTTTTTTCTGGTATTCTTTTACCATTTCTTCTTGAACGTTTTTGGGAACTGGTGCATATTTCAAAAATTCCATTGAAAATTCACCCTTACCTTGTGTAGCTGATCGAAGATCTGTCGAATAACCAAACATCTCAGAAAGTGGTACATCTGCTTCTACGATACAGTAACCTGCATCTGTTCCTGTTCCTATGATCAATCCACGGCGTTGGTTTACTTGACCTATTACTGCTCCTTGAAATTCTTCAGGAACAGAAACTTCTAACTTCATTATAGGCTCAAGGATAATTGGTTTAGCTTTATCGTAGGCTTCACGCAATGCTGTCATAGACGCTAACTTAAATGCCATATCCGATGAATCCACTGCGTGATAAGCACCGTCGTTTAAGACTATACGAATTCCTACAAGTGGTTGACCAATCAATTGACCTTCTTTTGTTTGCTCTTTAAATCCTTTATCGCACGCTGGAATAAATTCACGAGGAATCGATCCACCAACGATTTCGTCTACAAATTCATACGACTCAACTGCATCTGCTGGAAGTGGTTCGATATAACCGGCAACTCTTGCAAATTGTCCAGCACCACCAGTTTGTTTTTTGTGAGAATAATTAAATTCAACTTTAGTTGTAAATGCCTCACGGAAAGCAACTTTCGGTTTACCTACTATCACTTCACAGTTGTACTCACGTTTAATACGTTCGATATATATCTCTAAGTGAAGCTCGCCCATTCCTTTAATAATTGTTTCGCCCGATTCTTCATCGCGATACACTTGGAACGTAGGGTCTTCTTTTGTAAATCTATTTAATGCTTTTGAGAAGTTTACTTGACCAACTTTTTCTTTTGGAGCAACCGCTAATTCAATTACTGGGTTTGGTACGAACATTGATGTCATTGTAACATTCAATTTGCCATCGGTAAATGTATCCCCAGAGGCACAGTCCACACCAAACATTGCTACGATATCACCTGCTGATGATTCATCGATTTCAATCATATCAGATGAGTGCATACGAATCAAACGAGGAATTTTTACTTTTTTCTGATTCATCATATTGATGATAGTATCACCTTTTTTGATTGAACCTTGGTAAATTCTCATATAGGTTAACTGACCAAATTTTCCATCTTCTAATTTGAATGCTAATGCAACTAGTGGTTTTGTAGATTCTGATAGTAAATGAATTTTTTCTTCATTTTTATCTTGATCTAAAGCAATATTGTCAACTTCAGAAGGGTTTGGCAAAAAGGCACCAACAGCGTCCAATAATACTTGAACACCTTTGTTTTTCATTGCTGAACCACAATATACAGGTGTAATGTGATGATTTATAGTTGCTTGTTTAATTGCAGGAATTAGTTCTTCTAAAGTAATTTCTTCTTCCATCAAGAACATTTCAGTTATATCATCATTGATTCCTGTATTGGCAATTGCTTCTACAATATCATGATGGCGTTTTTTAGATTCTTCTAAATATTCAGCAGGAATTTCTGCATTACGAACAATTTCTCCATCTTCACCTTCAAAATATACTGCTTGCATTCGAAGTAAATCAATAACTCCAGAAAATCTATCTTCTAATCCCATCGCAAGAGTCATAACTACTGGATTATGTTGTAATTTTTCACGTAATTGGGCAGTAACACGATCAGGATTAGCTCCCGAACGATCTACTTTATTTATAAATGCCAAACGGGGAACGTTATATCGTCTCATTTGACGGTCAACTGTGATTGATTGACTTTGTACACCAGCAACGGCGCATAGAACAAGGATAGCTCCGTCAAGTACACGTAAAGCTCGTTCAACTTCAACAGTAAAATCTACGTGACCAGGGGTATCAATTAGGTTAATACTAAATTGTTTCCACTCACAAAAAGTTGCAGCAGATTGAATTGTTATTCCTTTTTCTCTTTCAAGGTCCATAGAATCCATTGTAGCTCCAACACCATCTTTACCGCGGACTTCGTGGATAGCGTGGATTTTTCCTGTGTAAAATAAGATACGTTCACTCAAGGTTGTTTTCCCTGAATCGATGTGCGCAGAAATTCCGATATTACGGACGTTTTCTATGTTAGCCATGGTAAAGACCGATTGATAATTATGAAAGAATAGTTTCTTTTGTAAGAGATACTCTACGAGAAAATCCATTACGGTGTTCCGCCGTCAACGAATAATACTAAGAATTATTTTGCATTATTGCTTTTTACCGTAAATTCTTGTAATTTTGTAGTCTAACTAAAACTTGCGCCCATAGCTCAATTGGATAGAGCATCGGATTCCGGTTCCGAAGGCTGGAGGTTCGACCCCTCTTGGGCGCACAATGAATATGTTTATAGGAAAGCCCCAATTTTGGGGCTTTTTTGTTGTAAATATACTCTCATATAAATACATTTATGGGCTAATTATTTTCTTCTTCAAAGGAACGAAGGTACACCCTACACGATGCAGAAATGTCAGTTATCTCCAAATACTACATTACCTTTGTTATACACGGTTACTGGCACTGTATGCTCTGTCGGTGCAATAATACCAAGGAACAACACACGATCTACAGAAAGTACTATCTTGGGCTGTGAGTAACTAACCACAGATTGAAGAAAAACAAATATGAAGAAAATATAAAATTTCATTATGGCTTCGTAGTAAATTTCGAATAAAGTAGCGTCCTTTAGTATTAGTCCCTAAAAAAGACCAGAATATGACAATTACTGTAAAAATAGTTCAATTATTTTCAAAACTACAAAATTATAAGTAACAAAACTTTATAGAAACATTATAATTACAATAACGCTTGAGATTGAAACTAATCCCAACTATTTTTTGAATAATTTAATCTAGTTATGGAAAATATGGCTAAAATCGTAAAGTATTTTTTTACTTGCCCATTAACAAATATTTATGGTATAGTTGTTCGTTTGAATTGGTAAGAATCATAACAACTTCAAGTCACCTAAATTGGGAGTCTCTATAAAATTACTTTTTGATTCTTTTAAATTTTGTATTTTTGGGAATATTATTCACTTATTTCTAATCTATTACCTATGAATATTCTGAAGTTTTCTACTATATTGTTGTTGACGACTTTTCCCCTTTTTTCAAAAGAACCTGTAGATTTTCTTTTTGCTCCACACGAATATGATTATACAAAGAATATTATTTCAGTAGAAGCTGGGACTGCATTCTTTTTTTCAGGATTTGGAGCGACGTACGAACGTTCTTTTTCAAAATCGTTTTCAGTTCGTGGTTCTGCAGGGTATATAGTTTATAGTGACCTTTTAGTTGGATCAGGAAATATCAATACTTTTTATCCTTCAGGATCTGCTCACGGAGTGTATGTATTTGGGAATGAAGGGTGGGGATTAGAAGTTTCTGGTGGAGTCACTTATTCAAGAATGTAGAATCTGAAAAATTCAAAAATGTTGTTTTTCCTTCTGTGGGTTTAGGGCTACGATATAAACCTATAACCGAAGGTATTTTCTTCAGAACTGGTTTTGGAGTTTCGGCTTCTTGGGTTGGAGTTGGAGTTGGAGTTGGT
>JBDNFX010000311.1:0-3067 GCA_041689575.1 Kapaibacterium sp. (SeqCode) | reverse complement strand
TTCTATTTAATGCCATTATCAATGTAATAGTGTGTTCTGCAACTGAATAAGGAGAGTATGATGGAACGCTTGCAACTTTCATCCCTAATTCCTTCGGTTTTAGAATATCTACATGGTTGAACCCTGCAGAGCGTAAGGCAATATATCGGACCCCATTATTGAATAATATTTCTATAACTTCCGAGGATGCATCATCATTTCCAAAAATAGCTACAACTTTTGCACCTTTGCTTAAAAGTGCAGTTTGAGGAGTTAGTCGGAAAGGTAAAAAAGTTACTGGATAAGAATTTACATTTGCTTTTTCTAAATACTCTTGTTCAAAATCATGAGTATCATATACAACAACATTCATCTTTTTTCCTTTCGAATTACTGATTGATAAAAAAAAGCTCTAAAATTATAGAGCTTACTCACTTACATTAATTGTTGAATTGTTGATTCTAAATTTGGAAGTATCTCTTCATAGCTTTTCACAGAATCATCTAATTGCATGGAAATTATAGAATCATGATTATAACGTCCTTTTGACCTATCGGCTTCAAAAACAACAGTATATCCATTTTCTGAAGGTACAAATGTTAGTTCTAATTCTTTAATTTTACCTTCATACCCACCATACGGTGGTTGATACTCAAACTCTTGGTAGAACGGAAGTTTAGATCCTTGAATTCTTCCTTCTTCTATATCAGTTTTAAATAATCTAAAACCTTTTTTTTTCATTGCATCAAAGAAAATACTCATTAAGGGAGTTGGTTTTACTGTAATATGATCTAAATCTGTAGGGTCAATTGCAGTTTCTATATCAACTCCAGTACGAATAGATATATGATGATTAGAATTTAACACTTCAGTATCGAATGTAGTTATAGGAATATCTTTTGGAATAGGAATTGAAAATGGTATTTCTACTTCCTCGTTTACCCCAACTACAAAAGAAGAGTTTATGTCAAAATGCATAAATGGCACTAATTTGTAACCGATAGCATCTGCAACTTGATACTTGACGTTTGCTACTATTGACAAATAAAATTTTTCAACTCTTTGTTCTATAGATCCACCTTTTAAGAATATAGTTCCCGTTAATGTACCACCTGGTTCTATAATTGAGGAATCTAAACGGGTATCTACTTCTGCATTACCTATTCCAACTTTTGCTAAAATTTTTTTAAACATTATGGGTAACCTAATTAAAACAATCTGTGTGTTAACAAATTTAAGAAATATTCTAATTCATTCTTTGCTGAATCTGAAAATAATACTATTGATTGTTGAGCTTTTTGAAAATAACTCATTTCAGTTAATTTTGAAACTTTTTCAATTTCAAGTTCATCAAAAAGTTGTTTCATTATAGGGATTTCTTCTTGTGAAATTCCTTTATTAGTACAATAATACTGTAAAAATTCAATATGTTCCTTTTTAGTCGAACGTTGGATAGCTGAAACTATTTGAAATGTTTTTTTACCTTCAATTAAATCTTTTCCAATTTGTTTTCCTAACTTAGACTGATCGGCATATAAATCTAAATAATCGTCTTGAATTTGAAAACCAATTCCTATATTTAAAGCATATTTCTGTAGTGATTTCAAATCAGTATCTGAAGAATTTCCAATTAAGCCACCTATTGTAGCTGACATTACTAACAGCTTTGCTGTCTTTTTTTCGATCATTTGTAAATAATCTTCGATAGTAACATTTTCTTTCGAATGAAATTCTAAATCGTATGCTTGACCTTCACACACTTCTATAAGTCCTGTTGTAAATGCGTCTAAAATTCTAGCAAAATTTTGATGACTTTTATATTCTAACAAAAGTTTATAAGCGTAGCCCATCATTACATCACCGGTCAATATCCCAACAGCTTCATTCCATTTTGCATGAACAGTTTCTCTACCTCTTCGAAGAGGTGCTTTGTCCATAATATCGTCGTGAACTAATGTAAAGTTGTGCAAAATTTCTATTGCTAAGCAACTTGGAACTGCCATTAGAATATTTCCACCACAAACATTTGCTGCAACTAATGTTAATATTGGGCGTAAACGTTTTCCTCCACCTTTCAGTAAATACTCAAAAGGTGAATAGAGTGTCGTAGGACCTTTTGTAGGGAGAGGCATTGATGAGATTCCATTATCGATTAGAGACTTGTACTCTGTAAATTGTGTAGTATACTGATCGATTTTTATGGTAGGCTCCGGTAGGATGATTGACATACTTTTTCTTTTAAGGAAATATACGACACTAAAGTATTTTTAGTTATTTTAGAACAATTAAATAACAACTATTTTTAAATTTTAGTTCAATATTAGGTTTTAACGTTCAAGTCCTAAGATACATATTCCCTGGAACCTGTCTTATAAACCCAGAAAACTCCATTGACAGCAACGCACCAAAAAGTATACTTTGTGAAATATCTGCAACATCACTTATTTCATCAATATGCATTGGCTCGTACGTTAAAACTGAATATATCTTTTCTTCTTCTTTAGATTCAAACATTGGATCTTTCTTGGTTAAAGTATGGTCTTTTTTAAGGAATCCTAAATCTTCAAGAATGTCGTCTGGCGAAATGGTCATCATTGCTCTGCAGTTTTTTATCAATAAATTTACTCCTTGAGAAGTAGAAGTAGAAACATTTCCTGGAATAGCATACACTGGTCTATTTTGTTCGAAAGAAATTCGAGCAGTTATGAGTGAACCGCCTTTTTCAGGTGATTCAATTACTAAAGTAGAATGAGAAAACCCACTGAGAAGTCTATTCCGTTTTATAAAATTATACGTAAAAGATGGTTCTCCAAATGGTAGTTCACTTAAAATAGCACCACCATTTTCAATAATCTTTTTGCATAAAGATTTTGTTAATTCTGGAGTGATTTTGTCTAATCCACTTGCTACAAAAGCATAAGAATTTGCTTTAGTTTGTAAACAAAATTTATGTACAGTAGAATCAATTCCAGATGCAGTTCCAGAACAAAATATAAATCCATTTTGTGAAAGAGAATGTATGTACCGTTCGGTTTGTAATTTCCCATATTGTGTTGCACTTCTTGTTCCAACAATACTTATTGATCGT
>JBDNFX010000310.1:0-1157 GCA_041689575.1 Kapaibacterium sp. (SeqCode) | reverse complement strand
GTCCCAAAAAATCTCTATGTAATAGGAACTATGAATACAGCAGATAGGTCTGTTGAATCATTAGACACTGCATTACGACGCCGTTTTTCATTCCAAGAGTTAATGCCCGATTATTCATTGGATGCATTAAAAACCGAAGTTTTCGATCATGCATTAGGTGCAATCCTGAAAACCATAAACGATAGAATTGAAATACTTCTTGACCGTGACCACCTAATAGGTCATTCCTATTTTATGAAAGTTGAAAATGAAGTCGATTTTTTAGAAGTTATGTATAGCAAAGTTATTCCCTTACTTCAAGAATATTTCTATAATGATTATGAAAAGATAGGTATGATATTAGGAAGTGATTTTGTAGAAATCAAAAAAGCAACGTCCAAGCCCGAATTCGCAAATTTTAAATTTGATAGATCAGATGATTATTCTGGAAAAGATACCTATAGTTTTAAAACTAAAGAAAAAATATTACATTTAGAAAATTTGAAAGTAATGAAGGTTCCAATCAAATCTGAAACAAAGGAAATCATTATCGAAGAAACAGTAAATGAGTAATACTATAACTGTATTTGAACATTCAGTATTGCGTATTGATACAAATGATTTTTCTCTACTTCATTTAGAGACTTTACAGAAATTCCATTCAAAAAATGACACATTCTTTTCATTAGTACATAACGGTATACGGTTTAAGCAATTTGTAGGTGTACTTCAAGTAGGGAATTTAACAATTGAAATACTCCCTAAAATGGATGATAATGTAGGCAACAAGGATTGGCGTTCACTCTTAATTTCAATGTTGAAATATGTTTGGTCTTTGAAAATTCATTCACCAACAGAAAGTAATTTATCGCTGCATCATTCTTCGATTTTAGATTTATATATTGAATTATTCTGTAGGGAAATAGAAATATTAGTTCATAAAGGGTTAATTAAACAGTATCGCCTCCAAGAATCGAATCAGAAAGCGCTAAAAGGAGCGTTTGTTTTCTCGAAACATATTACGAAGAACATTGTCCATAAAGAACTTTTTTATGTTCGTTCCTCGGTATACGATCAGAATCACATTTTACATCAAATTTTGTTCAAAGCGTTGATAGTTTTGAAACGATTAAAGGTAAATCAATCACTTCATTCTATGATTTCGAAAATACTTCAGT
>JBDNFX010000309.1:0-7861 GCA_041689575.1 Kapaibacterium sp. (SeqCode) | reverse complement strand
TTTAACATACAAAATTATTTTTTTAAAAAGGAAGTTATTACTTCAACTACTCTTTTGGAGGCATTTCCATCCCATTTTGGAGGTACAATACCGTTTTTTTTCGTTCCAGAAAGGATAGGTTGAATTGTTGAAAGAATTGATTCTCTTGATGGATCAATTAATATATTTGAACCAATTTCAACCGTTGAAGGTCGTTCTGTAGATGTTCTAATTGTTACACAAGGAACTTGTAAAGCAGTAGTTTCTTCCTGAATTCCACCTGAATCAGTCATTACTACATCAGAATATCTCATTAAATTTAGAAAATCAACATAGCCTTGTGGATCTATCAATTTAAATTTATCTGAATTTTTAATATAAGATTTCAAACCAAACAATTCTATATTTTTTCTAGTTCTCGGATGCACAGGAAATACAATTGTCGTTTGTGAAGATAATTCTTGAAGAACTTCTAAAATCATCTCTAATTGAACGGGGTCATCGACATTACTCGGTCTGTGAATTGTAATAAGTGCGTACGATTGTTTTGTAAGTCCTAACGTTTCTAATGTAGGTTTCTTATTAGCTTTTGGAATTGCATAGTGCAAAGAGTCTATCATCGTATTACCAACAAAGAAAACTTTCGAAGGATCTATACCTTCTTTTTTTAGATTATCGATACCACTTTGTTCCGTAACAAAAAGAATTTCACTTAATACATCAGTAGCAATTCTATTTAACTCTTCAGGCATTCTTCTATCAAAACTTCTCAAACCAGATTCAATATGTCCTACTGGAATCCCCATTTTAGTAGCGACTATTGTTGCAGCCAATGTAGAATTTACATCACCGGGAACTAAGACTATATCTGGTCGATCTTGTAGAAATACTTTTTCAAGTTCAATCATCGTTGTTGCTGTTTGAACAGCGTGTGAACCTGAGCCAACTCCTAAAAAGTACGACGGCACCGGCATATCTAAATCGTCAAAAAAAGCATCTGACATTTTTGCATCGTAATGCTGACCAGTATGTATTATCGAATGCGTAAATTCTGGTGAAGAAAGTTCTTCAAAAGCACGGTGAATAGGTGCTATTTTCATGAAATTTGGTCTTGCACCTACAATCGAAACAATTTTTTTCTGCATTATTTACCATCACCTAACAAAACCACATTTGAAACGTTTTTGATGTACTTACAAGCGTTTCTCGTATCGATAACAACTTTTGAATGATTTACAATCATATCATAATCAAAATTTGAATGATCGGTTGTAATAACTACTACATCTGAAGATGAAAGTAATTCAGGTGTGATATTTTCTACAGAATGATAATCTACTTTCCCTACTCGTGTTGTTGGGATATATGGATCATGATAGGATATATTCGTTATACCTTCTTCAATCAACAATTCAACTATCCGAAGTGCTGGAGAGTGGCGTAAATCGTCTACATCTTTTTTAAATGCCATTCCCAAGATTAGTATTTTTGCACTTGAAAGAGAAACTGGTTGTTTTGCAATTTCTTTAATTATCATTGAACGTACATAAAATGGCATAGACTCATTTACTTCTGCAGCCAATGTTATAAAGTTCGTTACAAAATCATATTCTCTTGCCATCCAAGATAAATAATATGGATCTATCAATATACAATGTCCTCCAATTCCCGGACCTGGATAAAACGGCATAAATCCGAATGGTTTTGTAGAAGCAGCTTCAACAACTTCCCAAATGTTTACACCAATTCTATCGCAAAGTTGAGCTAATTCATTCACTAATGCAATATTGACAGAACGGAAAATGTTTTCTAACAATTTTTCCATTTCTGCAACTCCAGGAGAATTTACAGGAACTACTTTTGAAATTATTATCTCGTTTGCTAAAACAGCTAATTTTGTACAATTAGGTGTAATTCCACCAACGACAATTGGCGTATTTGCAGTGTTCCAAACTTTATTACCTGGATCAATTCTTTCTGGAGAAAATGCTAAAAAGAATTCTTCTCCACACACTAAACCAGATGAATCTAATATTGGTTTTACGTATTTTTCAGTTGTACCTGGGAAGGTTGTAGACTTCAATATGATTAATTGACCCGGACGAAGGGAATTAGTTACTCCTTGAGTTGAATCTACTATATGTGAAATATCAGGATCTTTGTTAACTGTAAATGGTGTAGGAACGCAAATAAAAATTATATCGCATTCTTTACAAACCGAAAAATCTGTTGTAGCGTAGAAAGTACCAGAAGCAACAATTTCTTTAATCCATTGTGTATTTATGTCAGCAATATAATTTTCACCATTGTTGAGCATAGAAACTTTTTCTTCTACTACATCAATTCCAATAGTTTTTATACCTTTTTTCGCATATTCTACTGCTAAAGGTAACCCAACATATCCAAGCCCAATAACACCGACGGTAATTGATCTATCTAATAATTTCGTTTCTAAAGTTGCTGCGTTTAGACTCATAGTATTTATATGGATTTTTAAGTAATTGAACGAAATTGAATTTTTTTCTTTTTTCTATTCCGAATAAACTGTATTCTTATTGTTGGTATCGACCAGAACGAATATTTTCCATCCATTCTTGATTCTCTAAATACCAACTAACTGTTTTTTCTATGCCTACTTCAAAGGAAACAGTGGGCTTCCACTCTAATTCATTTTGAATAAATGTTGTATCAATTGCATAACGAAAGTCATGGCCTTTTCTGTCTTCAACATATTCAATCAATGATTCATTTTTATTCAGTATTGATAAGATAGTTTTTACTACATCAATATTAGTTTTTTCAGAATTTCCACCAATGTTATAAACCAAACCAACTTTCCCTTTTTCGAAGACGTCTAAAACTGCAATATTGTGATCTTTTACATATACCCAATCACGGATATTAAGTCCATTACCATAAACGGGTAATTTCTTATCTTGTAGTGCTAACTCAATCATTCTTGGAATTAATTTTTCCGGAAATTGATAGGGTCCGTAGTTATTTGAACATCTTGTAATAAGTGCAGGAAAGTTATGAGTGTGTACGAAGGAACGTACTAACAAATCTGAAGAAGCTTTGGAAGATGAATAAGGAGAATTTGGTGCTAAAGGAGTTTCTTCGGTAAAGTAACCTTCAGCTCCCAATGTTCCGTAGACTTCATCAGTTGATACATGGAGAAATCGAGTTATTCCTTGCGATCGAGCAGCTTCAAGTAAGGCTAATGTTCCCATTACATTTGTTTCGAAAAAAAGTGCAGCAGATTCGATTGATCTGTCTACATGTGATTCGGCTGCGAAATGGATAATTCCATCTACTTTATAAGAAGAAAGTATTTTTTCAATATTTATTCTATCGTTGATAGATGCTTTACAAAATGCATAGCGGGGATTTTTTTCTACTGATCGAAGGTTTTCTAAGTTTCCAGAATATGTTAGGGAATCAACATTAATGACAGTATAGTCAGTTTCATTGATAAGTAAATGTATAAAATTACTACCAATAAAGCCTGCACCTCCAGTAATCATTAAGGTTTTTGACATTTTCTATTGTTCTTTCGATATGCTTTGAAAAGAAATAAGATGTTTTCGTTTTATAGTAAGTAAATGATAACGAAAAATAGCAATAATATTGTACTTTCGATGTTTCTTCATCTACACAATTCAAGCAAATTTGAGATGGATACTCCTTAAACATACAAAATTTTCCACTGTAATTAGATTTTCGAATATTTAAAAAACTAAACAGTTTCTGGTTATCTAAACAGAAATTTTATGAAACAAGAAAATTATAGTGTTATGATTATTGTAGTAAGTATTAAAATTAGGCTTAGAGATTCGTTGAAAATAACAAACATACTAATGTAGTATTCAATAATATATTTTAACACCCATTAGAATGAAAAGATACTTTAATAGAATTGAAAACCAAAAGTAAAATTCTATACTTACAAATTAGATACAACCGAGTTACAAAACATAGCCGAATTATACGCACATTTAGTAGTACTAATTTATACCTCAAGCAATCTAATTACATCTTGATGGTTGCCTTTCAAAGCATCATCGAGTGGTGTATTCCCCCATCTATCCTTTGGATTAGTAATTCCACCTTTAGAAAGTAGGAATTCTATCACCTTACTATGACCCTCTGAAGCAGCTAAATGCATAGCAGTACGACCATCATAATCTGCTTCATTAATATTGATACCTCTTGCTACGAGATGTTGTATTTCAAGTAAATCACCCTCATATGCTGCCCAACATAAACTAATTACATTATCAATTCTGGATTGATTTCGTTGAAGCCTTGGATCTTGCTTTTGGCTTTGCCCATTCGTAAGGCTATCGAAATTATGAAAATTGAATGTAGATACTAATTCTTTGCAAAACTCTATACCTCGAACTGAATTACCTAATTCATCAAGGCGAGGTGACCATATACAAATTCCCATTAAATTTGGAATTACAACCATTAAACCTCCTGTAACCCCACTTTTGGCTGGAAGTCCAATTGTAAAAGCAAATTCACCAGAAAAATCATACATTCCACAAGATGCCATAAGAGAAAGGCAGTTTTTAACAGTATCTGGTTGCAAGACACTATTTCCTGTTGTTGGACAAATTCCTGCATTTGCAAGAGTGGCGGCAGTAACTGCCATCGCCTCTGAAGTAACTTCTATTGAACAACATTGAAAATAAAATTCTAAAGTATCTATTAAATTCGTATTTTCTGGAAATGCCTTATTTTCACGCATAAAATAACCAAGTGAGAAATTTCGGTCTGCAGTTTGGCGTTCTGAAAGATAGACTGCATTATTAAATCCTGCTTTAATATTACCGCTTAAATTCGTCCAAGTATCAAGTACAAAGTCAAATCTATCAGCCATATCAAGTTTTGGTTTAACAAGAGATCCTGCCATTATTGCTCCAGCGTTTATCATAGGATTATGTGGTAAACCCTTACTATTTAATACAAGTCCATTAAAACCAATGCCGCTTGGTTCACGACCAATATGTTGATGTACTTTTTCTTCTCCATGTTCTTCGAGAGCTATACAATATGTTATCGGTTTACAAATAGATTGAATGCAAAATGGGATTGTTGAATCACCGAGTGAAAATCTTTGCCCATCGATAGTACATATTGAAACTGCAAAATATTCTGGATTAACTCTGCCGAGTTGGGGTATATAGGTTGCAACATTCCCTTCAGTATGAGATTTAGCTTTTTCGTAAATTCGCTTTACGGCTGTACGAAAACTTTTAAAATCAGGGACAACGAGTGTGCCTTGAATTGCATTCTTTACAAGATTACCCTTGCTTTGTTGAATTATTGTTTTAAAATGCTCGAATGTAATCGCCATTGAATTTTGGTTTCCATTTACCATTTCAATACTTTTTTCAGCATTAGTTACTTCATCATTACCTAAAACTATACGAGGATCGTCGCTCTGAATACCGAGATCATTAAAAGTTTCAAGTAGCTCATCCATCGAAATAACTCCGTTTGCATTACGGTCAAGTGATTCATATAGAATTCGATATTCTTCTTCAAGAAAGTTATTAATTGTTTGATCTTGATTTTTCGGTTCACTTTCAGTTCCGTTAGTTGAAATCTTTGAAAGTTTTTGTTTCTTGGTGTTCATAGTATGGTAACTTCAAATAGTATAGTTTTACATTAAGTTATTTCAATTTAGAGTTGAACAGTCTAAACTTGTGTCATTAATGTAATATAACACATTTTGTTAAAACCGAAACATTATTATTTGCCATAACTTTTCTAATCGGTATTTACAGCTTTACAGACTTTTTACTAAAATGCAACTACAAATTTACTTTTAACTTAAAAAATAATTACAATTGTATTCAATGTTTGTAAGTAATTATTAGGAAAATTAAAATAGAGAGTAAGAAATTTTCTTGTTTTTTTTGTAATTGAAACTGAAAGGGAGACTATTTTATATGGGAATATTGTTACTATTGATGATGAAGGAAGTAGACTTTTTGGAGTAGATTTTAGTTCGTTCAAACTGTTTGTATAGATTGGGTGGTTAGGGAGGGAATTGAACCCCCGACACATGGATTTTCAGTCCATTGCTCTACCAACTGAGCTACCTAACCATATCATTTTATTCAAATATTTATTGAATAAGATACAAATATACTGCTTTTTCCTTATTTTGCAAAATTATTACACTTTTTTTCCTTCAGAGAGCAAATATGTACCTTGACGCTGGTATTACTGGAGAATCTTTTGATTCTATTTATAGTGAAATTGAGATTAATTTCGAAGAACAACATTACGAAACTGTTCTACAGTTATGCGATATATTGTTAGACCGTATTTTACCTACTATGTCTTTAACTGAAAAAGAGTTAAATGAACGTTTACTTTCTATTTTTTACTATAAGGGTGAATCCTTAGTTTTCACTGAAAATGTAGAAGATTCAATAGAATACTACTCTAAAGCAATTGAATTAGCTGAAATTTTAAAAGATTCAGAAACGGAAATAGAGTTAATTCTAACTTATTTAGAAGTAGTTATACAAAATCAATTAGAAAGAGAAATCGATTCCTATTTTAAAAGATGTGCTGATTTATACGAAGTGTTTAAAGATGAGAATTTGTTATTGCAATGTTATGCTTTAAAAGCAATTTATGCTTTTAACTCTGAACAGTTCGATGAAACTATTAAACTTTGTCAATTATACGAGCGTTTTCGCTTAAAAGCTACGGAAACTCAATATGATTTAGAAGTTGCTTCAATTCTCATTCGTTCTAACAATGCAATTGGTCAAGAGAAAATTGCACTTGAGCATTCTATCAATACGTTAAAAGAATTTGAAATTCTGAAAAGAACTGAAAAATATTGCGAATTGTTAGTCAATCACGGATTATTACTTTTTAACGATAATCAATCGCAACATTCTATAGATGTATTACAAGATGCTATCGTAATTTCAGATGAAGAAGGATTTTCGAATTGTTCTTTAAATGCATTATATATAATTGGTTTTATACATTTTTCTAACGAAATGTTCGAACATTCTTTATCAACTGGACTATCTTATTTACAACGAAATGATAAAGAACTTATACCAAGCTTACTAGCTGAGGTTATTATATTTGTTGGAGTTTCCTATTTGAAATTAGAATTATTCTCAGAATGTTTATTGTACATCGATACATATTTAGAAAATACTGAAACAATCTATTATCTCGAGGTATTCGAAAAACTAACTATGATAAAACAAATGGTTGCAATACACCCCGATAATCCAAACAATAAATAGTTAGATCAGTTAAAACTCAATCCTCTATCTAAAGATGGAGGCTACTCAATTTGATTCCTATTTTGAATTGCTACTAGCTATAGTTTGTGGAATAGGAAAACAACATTTTATTTTAATATCATGGAACACTTCTATGAACTATCGATTTGGAAATAATTCCGAAAAATTAATTGCGGGTATTCCAGTTTTTGGGAAACCAGAAAGTGGACTTCATTCATGATCTTGGGTTATTTTAATGCCCCTAATTGAAAAAATACCGGGGCGAATAAATCTTGACATTTGTTTTGGAGTTGAATGGTATACTGATGATTTTATGAAAACTGGCGAAATATTTTATCTGGCTGGTGTTGAAATTGATGATGTGAAAAATTTACCTGACTATTGTGGATGTAAATATACCTGTAGCTGAATATGTTATTTTGAAGCAGTTGGTGGTATTAAAGGAATTCACAAAGTTTGGGACTATTTTCATCCAACATGGAAAACTAAAAATGGGTACGATATTGCAAGAGATTTCCATTTTGAGTTGTATGATCAACGTTTCAAAGGCATAGAAAATCCTGAAACAATTATTGAAATTTACATACCAA
>JBDNFX010000308.1:0-1764 GCA_041689575.1 Kapaibacterium sp. (SeqCode) | reverse complement strand
TATCAAATGACAACAGATTAATTTTTGCAAAAGTTTTTGGTGGGTATAGTGTCGTTCACAACAAAATAACCGAAGATCACCATAAACGAATTTTGTTAGTTGGTATGTTTAAAGATACATTGACAACTCGGAATGGTGATGTATTAATATCAAAAGGCGGAAACGATTTTTACCTTGCCACCTACGATGAATATGGCAACTTTGAAGCAGTTCAACCTTTTGGATCTGAAGCAGATGAATCTTATTTGTTAAATGTTCTTTTAATACCCAATAATAGCGTTTCTGTTCTTGCATATACAACAGGAATTCTCAACGCTAAAAAAGAACGAGAATATTCCCAAGTGTTGTGGCGTTTTAAATACCAACGATAATCTATATCAAAATGGTACAAAAATACAACTTGATTGAATTAGAACATTTAACTACAAGTAGTGCAGGTCCTTTTGCAGTTACGACAAACAAAGATGCTTTTTTATTTTGTGAACATTTATCGAAACGACACTACGAAAATTTTCCAGTTGGGTCGTTACTAGTTCCATCTGAACTTCGACCACACTTTTATAGCATTT
Organism: Kapaibacterium sp. (SeqCode); assembly: GCA_041689575.1. GTDB lineage: Bacteria > Bacteroidota > Ignavibacteria > Kapaibacteriales > JAEUSM01 > JAEUSM01. Next base: position 1,195 of record JBDNFX010000308.1, on the reverse strand, counting down.
ACGCTTTTTCTCGAATTGCAGATGATTTAGGAGATGAAACAACATCACTTCCAATTTCGAAACGGTTAGAATTATTGCAGGATTTTGAAAATCTGTTAGACATTGATTGCCCTGAACACCCCATATTTAGAGCCTTAACAATTTCAAGGGTACAATATTCTATTCCAACGGAACCATTTAAAAGACTAATACAAGCATTTAGAGGGGATATTACTTTTGTTCAACCTAAAAAATTTACTGAATTATTATCTTATTGCCATAATTCTGCAAACCCAGTTGGACAACTATTACTCTCATTGTTTGGAGAATGGAATTCGACAACTGAGTTATATTCTAACCAAATTTGTACGGCATTGCAGTTGCTAAATTTTTGTCAAGATCTTTCTCGAGATTTACCAATGAATCGAAACTATATTCCTTTGGAATTTTTAACTGAACTCAACCTTCAGAACATAGATTTTAACATAATTCAATCTACAGAACAATTTGATTTAGCTTTAGAATTATTACTTTCGAAAACAAATGAACTTTTCCAAAGTGGTATTCGTCTAATACATTATATAGAATCAAATAGATTACGGATGGAACTTAGTCTAATTATTGGAAGTGGCTTGGTGTTGTATAAGAAAACGGTAACTCAACAAAAATCGTTGTGTTACTATCGACCAAAACTTACAGTAATAGATTCATTAAATGTGTTCCATCAGGCAATGAAATTGTATAATTCGTAAATTTCTTTTAGGTATGGGCGTAGAAGTTATTACCGATTTTTCGGAAGTATCGCAACTTACAAAACAAAGTAAAACTAGTTTTTATTATTCCTTTTCGTTTTTACCAAAACAAGAACGGAATGCTGTCAACGCGGTCTATGCTTTCTGTCGAGAAATAGATGATATCGTTGATTCACTCAGTTATCCTCTTTATGATTCTATATTGAAAAAAAGGGAACGTCTGTTAGTTTGGAGAAATGACCTTTCGAATATTTACGATAACACAAACAAAAAAAAGGCACTTTTCCCATTAGCGTCTGTCATAAAACAATTCGATCTCCCAAAACAGTATTTTTTAACTTTAATCGATGGTTGTGAACGGGATTTACTTCAACAACGATACGATACGTTTTCAGAATTAAAAGAGTATTGTTTTTCGGTTGCTTCAATAGTTGGTTTGTTATGTATTGAAATTTTTGGATATC
>JBDNFX010000307.1:0-6969 GCA_041689575.1 Kapaibacterium sp. (SeqCode) | reverse complement strand
TTTACAGAATTAACAAACGACGCAGTGAATCGGAAAGTTTAACAAAGGAACCCTCATTTGAAATTAAAAATATATCTTCAAATGACATGAGTATACTTCAAGATTTGGGTATCTTGAATTCATCAGTGTTTCTTGCAAATTGTACAATATGGGTAGAAGGGATAACTGATGTACTGTATATCAGAACGTTTATGAAGTATTATTCAAAGGCTAAAAAAATTGAAAACGATTATATAGAAAATTTACATTTTATGTTTATACCTTATGGAGGAATTGGCAATCTGCATCATTGGGATTTTGAATCTGAATCTAACAGTGAAGGCAAAGTACAATCCTTTTTGTTTAGTAAAAAAATATTTCTAATTGCTGATAATGATATTGATGAAAAAAACAAAACAAATTTAAAAGAAAGCATTAAAGAGAATTTTTATATTTTAGAATTTGACTGTATTGAAAAAACTCTCTTAGAATTTGAGATTAATGCAAAAGAATGTTATGAGAAATACCAACAAGGTATTTTAGATAAACAAACTGAAAAACCGAATTATGATGTATGGTTTAAAGAAGTGCATTTAAAAGAGAAACGAAAATTTGCCGTAAAACAAATCCAAAAAATTGACAAAAAAGCAGAAGTCTTAGGTGATTTGAATGAAGTCAATTTAAAAGAATTACTTTCAGAATCTGCAATCAAATTATGCGATAAGATATATACGTTTATAAAAATATCAAATTAAAGATTTTGATTTTCATTTGCTCCCTATTCTGATTTCGAGCGACTCGGTTTCCTTTTTTTAGTTTAACCAACGGCTCAAAGATATGAGGAAGGTTGTTTGATAGGTTTTTACAAGGATTCTAAAGCTTTGATTTCGGAAAGGTAGTCTTTGTTTGTGAGTTCAAAGCGAATGGGCGAAACGGAAACGTAACCTTCACGGATTGCTATGTCGTCGCAATATTCATCGGTGTATTGAAGTTTGTATTCGCCTTTTAACCAGTAATAGGGGATTTCCATTGGGTCAATTCGTTTGTCGTATCGGTCGTTCCATAGTGATTTCCCTTGGTGAGTAATACGGATTCCTTTAATTTGGTCTTTAGGAATATTAGGAACGTTTACGTTCAGAATAGTGTCTGAAGGTAAGGGGTTTGCTAAGGTATATTCGGTAACAGTTTTTGCGTAAGCAGCAGCAGTTTCGCAATCGGCATCGTAACTGAAGGACTGCAACGAAACCGCAATAGCATTGCAACCCATCAACATTCCTTCGGTAGCCGCAGATACAGTACCCGAATAGAGTATATTTACGGCTGTATTGGAACCGTGATTAATTCCCGAAACTACAAGATCTGGCTTGTGTTCTAAAAGGGAAGAAATTCCCAATTTCACACAATCAGCAGGAGTGCCGTTAATTGCCCAACCAAAATAATCACCATCGCGATGAAAAGTAGTAGCGCGTAACGGACTTGAAACTGTTAAGGCGTGTCCAACTGCAGATTGTTGCCTATCGGGCGCTACAACATCAATATGAACATTAGGTATAGACTTTAATGCACGAACTAAAGCAAGAATTCCCGGAGAGTTGATACCATCGTCATTCGTCACTAAAATGCGTTTCATTCTTAAAATATATCGTTATACAACACAAATGCCATTAAAGCTAAAAGTATTACCATTCCAACTTGTTGGAAAATTACTTTAACTTTTAAAGGAACTTCTTTTCGGATAATTGCTTCAATGATAACAAAAAGCAAATGTCCACCATCGAGAGCCGGTATTGGCAAAATATTCATAACTGCTAAGGTGATAGAAAGCATAGCAACCAATGTTAAAAAAGGAATTATTCCTAAATCAGCAGATTGTTTCGACATTTCCGCAATTTTAATAGGTCCACCCAAAGCTTGTTTTGCAGCTATATTACCAGAGAAAATTTGTTGAACAGTGCTAACGAACATCATTAAAGAACTACCAGTTTTTTGGAAACCTTGTCCAACAGATTCTAAGAATGAATAACGAATATATAATTTTTCACCAAGAATATTCATAGGATAAACACCTATCAATCCTTTTTCATCTGGTTTAATTGTCGAAGAAAATGGTTTAGAATTACGAACCCATTCTACTACAAACGCACTATCATTATTTTCCTTCACTACTTCAATCAAATGCTGAGCAGAAGCAATCAAACTACCAGCAATTGCGGTAATTGTATCACCAGCTTGTAGCCCAGCAGATCCTGCAGGTCCTAATGTAATTACCGACGCAATTGTCGTTTTAATACCTGTCGGAGTCATACCAAAATCTTTTTTTGCCGACAAAGTAGAAAGAATTGCCTCACCAGAAACAGTTAAATTCTGTTTAGTTCCCATTCTATCGATACCAACAGTACGGACTTCTGAAAAATCCTTCAAGGCTAATTGCGTTAACGCATTATCCCAAGAATATACCTGAGAACCGTTAATGGTAAGAATTTTGTCGCCCGGTTTGAAACCGACACGTTCTCCTAAGGATCCTTTTTCAACAAAACCAATACTGGTTGATCTAGTTTGAACATCGCCTTGTAAAAAAGCAATAGAAGCAAAAATTCCAACAGCTAAAATGACATTCATAATCACTCCAGCAGTAAGAACAAAGGCTTTTAACATTGCATTTTTAGAACGAAATTCCCACGGTTGTGGTTCCGTTGATAAGTTTTTAGCATCAAGACTTTCGTCAATCATTCCTAGTATTTTCACATATCCACCAATTGGGAGAAGTGAAATACGGTAGTCGGTATAAATTCCACCGTTACCGTCCCAATCTTCAGGTAATTTCCCAAAGGTAAACCCAGTAATTTTGTTGTACCCAAACAAACGAGGACCCATACCAATACAAAAAACATCAGCCCGCATACCACTTAATTTAGCAGCAATAAAATGCCCTAACTCGTGAATAGTTACTAAAATTCCGATTACTAAAATAAAATAGAGAATATAACTTGGATCAAACATAATGATTTGAGGTAATATCGTTAAAAGAAGATGTTAAAAGTAATGATCGAGTTTGCGAATCCGTTTCAACAATGTCTGCTAATGACGGATGAGCAACAAAGGGCATTTTATTCAATGAGAATTCAATAAAACGAACGATGTCTGAATATGAAATTTTCTTCTCTAAAAAATGAGAAACAGCGATTTCATTTGCTGCATTTAATATTGCTGTAGCGTTTCCACCTTTTTCTAAACATTCGAAGGCAATTCGTAAACAAGGAAATTTTTTGTAATCTGGACTGAAGAATTGCAAGGTTTGAATTTCTTCTAAGGACAAACGTGGAAAAGAAAATGAAAAACGTTTCGGATAACTTAACGCATACGAAATTGGAATTCTCATATCCGGCATACCAAGTTGTGCTTTCATTGAACCATCAGAAAATTCAACTAAGGAGTGAATAATACTTTGTGGATGAACAAGAACTTTAATTTGGGAAGCTTCTAAATTAAATAGCCATTTTGCTTCAATAACTTCAAATCCTTTATTCATTAAGGTGGCAGAATCAATAGTTATTTTATTGCCCATTTTCCATTTTGGGTGATTTAGTGCTTTTTCTACAGTAATTGAAGAAAATTCTTCTATGGGTAAAGAATGAAAAGGTCCACCAGAAGCAGTGAGAGTAATTGAATCGACGGTGTTTACATCTTCGCCAACTAAACACTGAAGAATTGCATTGTGTTCTGAATCAACAGCTATAAGTTCAGCTGAATATTTTTGAACTGCATTCATAATTATTTCCCCTGCACTAATCAAGGTTTCTTTGTTAGCTAAAGCAATTATTTTTCCTTTTTTTATTGCTTCTAAAGTTGGAAGAAGACCAGAAAATCCAACAAGTGAACTCATTAGAATATCGGTATGTTCAGAAGAAGCAGCTTCACACAAACCTTCTTCGCCAAACAGTATTTCACCTTTAAAGGAGGTATTTTTCTTAAACTCTTTAAAATGTGCTTCACTAGTAATGACAACTCCTCGAGGTTGAAATTTCTGAAGTTGTAGTTCTAGTTTTTGAATATTCGATTGAACAGTCAAATACCCAACAGAATATTCCGTAGATTGTTCTATAACAGAAAGTGTTTGTTCACCAATGGAACCAGAAGAACCTAAGATAGAAACTGTTTTTGGCATTGAAGGTTGATTCACTTATTCTTGATCAATTGGAACAAATTGAAATTCGTTAAATGGCAGGTCTGTTGAAAAATGTAATTTAATACGAATAAAATACTTCAACATCAATTTTTGAAGCATACTAAACTCACCATGTGTTAACAGTTCACCTAATTCTGGGTGTACTAACAAATGTATGGAAAAAGCTGAAGAAGTAGTTTTATAATTACGTAACCAACGTTCCAATGAATTTAATACAACTGAACGAGAATAAACCTTACCAGTACCACGGCAATGTGAGCAGTCATCGGTTATAACTGCCATTATGTTCTGACGAATTCGTTGTCTAGTGATTTGCATTAAGCCAAGTTGTGTAAGAGGATAGACAACAGTTTTAGCACTATCTTTATTTAATTCTCGAACCATTTCTTGGTACAGCCTTTTACGATTATCGTCGTATACCATATCAATAAAATCAACAATCACCATTCCACCTATATCACGTAAACGTAGTTGTCTTGCAACTTCGTAAAGAGCTTCTAAATTAGTTTTTAAAGCATTCTGTTCTTGTTGCCTGTCCTTTGTAGCTCTTCCTGTGTTTACATCAATTGCAACCAAAGCTTCCGTTGGATCAATAACAATTGAACCACCACTTGGCAAATAGACCTTCCGATTAGGAAGCATCATTATATCTTTTTCAATACCGTAGGTATCAAAAAGCGGTCGTTTGTCGGTATAATATACTATTTTATCAAGTAATTGAGGCGAAGCCCACTGAACGTAAGTATGAATTTCTTTATAGATTTTATAAGAATCAATAACAACAGTATCAACATTTTCTGTAAATAAATCTCGGATAACTTTTGTAGATGTATTCACATCATTATAAAGAATAGTGGGTTTTTCAGCCACTTCAATTCTTTTTTCAATGATATGCCATTTACTAAGTAATTCTTCCCAATCACGACGTAAATCATCTTCGGTTTGACCTTGTGCAGCAGTACGGATTATACACCCAGATCCCTTTGGAAGAATTTCAACCGCTAATCTGCGTAATCTGCGTCGTTCTTTTGAAGAATGAATTTTTTTAGAAACCCCAATGACATTATCGAAAGGAAGAAATACAACATTTCTGCCTGGGATTGTAATTCTGGTGGTAACTCGGACACCCTTAGAGCTATACGCATCGCGAACAACTTGGACTGGAATCATCTGCTTAGGACTTAGATTGATTGTTACTTGTCCAGAACGTTTTGTATTAAATGTTGGTAACGGAGCAGGTGCTTTAGTCTGTTTACTTCTTTGTTGTCTTTTCGATGTAGGTATTATTATTGAACCATCATCAGAAAGAGGTATAGTTAAGGATACATCATCAGCTACTTCGGCTGCAAAGGGAATTACAGTAGATTTCTTACGCCTGCTTGTAGTCTTTTTTGTAGTTGGTGCATCACTTGAAATAGTGTTAGAATCATTTGTATCTGGGTCTAATGCTGATTTTTTAGTTCGTGTGAATGTTCTTTTTACTATAGTTGGAGTTGCGGTTGAAACATTTTTTTCAACTTTTATATTTTCAACTTTTTCTACGGTTTCTATTGCCTTTTTCACCGGAATTCTTGAAACAGTTTTTCTTTTAGGAATTGTTTTAGGGGCAACTTCAGTTACTGCTTCAATTATGGGTTTATCAATTATTACTTCAGCAAGGTTCAGCTTTACGGGTGTAGATTTTCTTTGAACTTTCCGAGTAGGTTTCTTAACCACAACTTTGTCAACAACTATAATTATAGGCTTTTCGATAGGAAGAACTAGCTCATTAGTTTTATTCTTTAACGAAATTTTTAAAGGTTGTTTTGTAGTAATTGGGATTATTTTCAGTTTTTCAAGAGATTCAGGAATTTGTTCGGCTTCGAATAATGTAATTTGTTTTTTAGGAGTTCTTCTTGAAGTCTTTGTTTTTTTAATCGGGGTAGTAACAATTTTTTCTTCTTGATCTAAAACTTGTTCCGAATCTACATCTTCTACAATTGAAACATCAAATTGGTTATCTTCAGTGATTTTAGAGCCAACTATGATAATTTTTCTTCTATTAGGTAATAGAATAGCAGGGTTTTTAACTTCAGGAGGAATGACTTCTTTAATCGGAGTTTGAACTTCAATAGAACCATCAATAACTGTAGTTGCTTCGTTATTTTCTGCATTTTCAGGCAGAGTAGAAGTTGAAGTAGGTCTCTTTTTAGAAGGTTTCTCCTTTTTCTGAGTTTTACTTTTAAGAGTGTTCGTAGCAGTTTGTTCATTTTCTATTAGAACAATGGGAACTTCTGTTGGTTCACTCGTAATGGGTTTAGCTGTTTCTTTTGAAGTAATTTCTAAAGAATCCACAACAAGAAGAGCATTTTCCTTTAGTTTTACAATAGGTGCATTGTCAGTTGTTTCAGGGCTATGGCTGCCATCCTTATCAGTTTTATTCTGACGGTTGTTCTTTTTCTTCGATTGTTTTTTCTTCGAAGTATTCGAATTTTCTAAAGGAGTTTTTGCCACTGAATCTTTTGAAGGAACTTCGTCTTCATCATCATCAGGATCATCTTCTTCAGTATACATTGAGTTTTCAAGTGAATCATCAACATCAGAAAAATGCAAGAACGCATCTTGGTCTAAACCAATATCAATAAAAGCAGCGTTCATACCTTGAACTATTTTCTGAACCTTACCGAAGTAAATGTTCCCAATAATTCTTTCATTTTCAGGATGTTCAACAAAAAACTCAACAAGTTTCGAATCTTCAGTAATGCCAACGCGAACTTCATTAACGGTTGCGTTTATAAGAATTTCTTTTTTCATCAATTTTTAAA
>JBDNFX010000306.1:0-1482 GCA_041689575.1 Kapaibacterium sp. (SeqCode) | reverse complement strand
TTTGCAGAATACGATTCATTTGGATTTAACGTTGTTGAAGATGGGTTTCCTAGAATAGTAAAATCATTAAGGTTAGGTCCAACAATTTCAATTGAAGAAATCGTTATAGGAACCGTTCCAACATTTGTAAGTAAGATTGGTACTAATGTATCTTTGTTGGTAGAAACTTCAACATCTCCAAAATCAATAAAAGGTGTTTCTACAAGAAGTTGAGGTTCTATTCCTATTCCTTCAATTGTAGTCTTGGGGTTGTTCGTTGTATCACTTGTTCTTAACCAATACTGTACATTCGATTGGAAAACCCCAATTTGTTTTGGAGAAAATGAAAATTCAATAGACCTATTTTCTGAAGGTTGTAGAAGAAATGGAATATTGGATAGCGTTTTAAAAACTGAATTTGATTGAATTGTAATTGAGTCTATACTAATAGGAATTGTACTCGTATTTTCAATTGAGTTGGTAAAAAGTGAATCTTTAGTTCTATTTATAAGAACATTACCAAATTGCAAAGTTTGAGTAATTGGTTGAATTCGAAACAATTCAAAAGTAGTATCGGATACATCAAAAGATTTTCTACGAATGGTGGGAATTTTCCAATGAAAAATTTCATCAAATCCACTAGAAGTATTTAATGGGAATATACCAAATGTTGCATTAGAATTAAAAAAGCCAGTTGAAAAAACAGAACCATTTTTATCTACATTAATGTCGTAAGCTTCATCTACTACATTTCCGCCAGCACTTATTGCCCATTCATTGGTACCTGTAGGTGCATATTTAGCAACAAGTACATCTTTCGATCCAAAAACGGAAAGATCTGAATTTCCAATCGAACGTAAACCTTCTACAAAACCTGCAAGATAAATTGAAAGAGTAGAATCGGTAAATAACGAGTGTACTCTGTCAAAATTTACACCACCAAAACTCGTTCCCCATAGAAAATTTTTGTTTTGGTCGTACTTGAAAATGAAAACATCTTCTATACCATTCGATGTGAAAAAATAACCATTGTTTGAAAAAGTACCAACAAATGTACCTGCCAAAACAATATCATTATTTTTATCCACAGAAAGTGCTGTAGCAGTTTCGTCTAAAATTCCACCTATAGACTCAACCCACAAAACATTTTTAGAAGCTGAAAATTTTACGATTAGTGCATTTGCATCAAAACCTGAAGCAGGAACAGGAATATTATCTATAGAAAATGAGCCTTTTGTAGTAGCGGCAACAATCAAAGACCCATCAGATGTTGTGGCTATTCCCTTACCTTCATCATTGTAGCTTCCTCCAAAGGAAGTTGCCCATTGAACATTCCCAGAATTTACTATCGATGCTACAAATACATCTAAAAGACCAGATGAAAACAGGTCAAATGCACCAAACTTAGAAGCGTTATTAAAAGTTCCAGTCAACAATATTTCGTTATTTGAAGATATTGAAGCATCGTTAACAATATCGTTCCCCGGGCCACCTTCATTTTTT
>JBDNFX010000305.1:0-5473 GCA_041689575.1 Kapaibacterium sp. (SeqCode) | reverse complement strand
GTAGAAAAAGCAATTGAATTTGATCAAAGTTCATTGTTCAAAAAAATCTATGAAGAAGAATACGGTTCTTTCGGTGGTCATCCGTACAGCTGTTTACTAGCTGATTACGAATTTGGTCGTCATCCACAAGATATCTCAATGCTTGAAAAACTTTCAAACATCGCAGCCGCTGCTCATGCTCCATTGATTTCATCTGCTTCTCCAAAATTATTTGATTTTGGTGCATGGACAGATTTAGCTAACCCACGTGATCTTTCGAAAATTTTCGAATCTTCAGAATTGATCAAATGGCGTTCATTCCGTGAATCAGAAGATTCACGTTATGTATCGTTAGTATTACCACGTATTTTAATGCGTCTTCCTTATGGACCAGATACTGTTCCTGTTGAAGAATTTAATTACATCGAAGATTGTGATGGAAAAGATCACAGTAAATATCTTTGGGGTAATGCTGCCTATGCTTTAGGTGTTCGTATTACTGACGCTTTTGCAAAACACCGTTGGACTGCCGCTATTCGTGGAGTTGAAGGTGGAGGATTAGTTGAAGGATTACCAGTGCATACGTTTAAAACTGATGATGGTGAAATTGCAGTGAAAGTTCCTACGGAAATTGCAATTACTGACCGTCGTGAAAAAGAATTAAACGATTTAGGCTTTATGGCTCTTGCATATTGCAAAAACACTGATTATGCTGCATTCTTTGGTGGACAAACTACAAACAAACCAAAAGAATACAACACTCCTCAAGCTACAGCAAATGCTCGTATTTCTTCTATGTTGCCTTATATGCTTTCTGCATCTCGTTTTGCTCACTACTTGAAAGTAATCGTTCGCGATAAAATTGGTAGTTTTGCAACAAAAGATACTCTTCAAGCATATTTGAATACTTGGATGATGATGTATGTGTTAAATATGGATGATGCTGGTCAAGATACTAAAGCGAAATTCCCATTACGTGAAGCTCGTGTTGATGTATATGATATCCCTGGACGTCCAGGTGCTTATCGTGCAGTTGCATTCTTACGTCCACATTTCCAATTGGAAGAATTAACTACTTCAATTCGTTTGGTTGCAGAATTACCTCCTCCAGCATAATTGAAAATCATGTACTAGAGGTCGGCTTCGAAAGAAGTCGACCTCTTTTATTGAATTCAATGTTAAATTATTATTCATTAAATGCTCATTTTAAAATAATAAAAATACTGTTTCGTTTCTAATAACAGAATTAATCTATCTTATATAATTATTGGAGTTTTACGATGGCTACTCAAATGTTTGTTAAATTCACTGGTCCTGATGTTGCTGGTGATGCTGCTAATGCTACTCATGCTGGTGAAATTGAAGTTATGTCTTGGTCTCACGGTTTTAATCAACCAACATCACCAATCCGCTCTTCTGCAGGTGGTGGAACTGTTGAACGTGCAAACCATCAAGATTTAAGTTTTACAAAATACTTGGATCTTGCATCTGTGGTATTGATGAAAAATCTTTGGTCAGGTGCTCACCATGATGAAGTATTGATTTCTTGTTACAGAGCTTCTGAAACTGGTGAAGTAAAATATTTAGAAGTTTCAATGAAAGATGTTGTAATTTCTAGTATGTCAATATCAGCTAGTGGTGGAGATATTCCACACGAATCGTATTCTTTGGCGTATGGTGAACTAACGTATACATACACTGATCAAGCAGAAGATTCTGGGTCATCTGGTGGTAATACTGTTGCAACTCACAACTTAAAAACTGACGCTATTTCGTAATGAAATCTGAATTAAAATTGAAGGGTGACTTTCTTCTAAGATTGCACCCTCAATTTTATTCTTAGAATTCGTAAAATTGTTGTATAATTGTACTTCAGACACTTTTTCTGTGAGAATGAACGAAGAGAATGAGTAAAAAAGTTAAAGCCCCATTTCTTGATAGATTAATAGATTTTGAACCGCATAAAAAAACGGAAAAAGATCCATTTAGAGCTGTTTCTTTGAAGGAACTATATGCTTCAATTCAACGAGATCTTTTATGGCTTTTTAACACTCGTGCATTCCCTCAATCCAAGGATGATTTGAAACGGCCAATTGGAATGAAACAAGAAATTAACGAACTTTCAAAAGAACGTTTTTCTCGTTCGGTTGTAAATTACGGAGTTTTTGATTTTTCTGCTCTCTATACTGCCAGTTCTCACGAACAAGACCGGCTTGCTTCTATGTTGCGTGAAGCAATTGTAAATTTTGAACCTCGTTTAAAAAATGTTTCTATTTCTATTGAAACAATCACGCAAGATACTAGAAAATTACTCATTAGAATGAATGCTATTTTGAAAGTTGAAGGAGTTGTCCAACCACTTTCGTTTGCCATAACTGTTAAAAACAAACTCGGAGAAATAGAAGTTTATGAAGGGTGATGATAAAAACAATCTCGTCTATTTTTATGAACGAGAATTAACATATTTGCGGAAAATGGGATTAGAATTCGCAAGAAAGTATCCCAAAATTGCTTCAAGATTAGAATTAACTGCTGACCAAGCAGCCGATCCGTATGTTGAGCGGTTATTAGAAGGTTTTGCGTATCTTTCAGCAAGAGTTCAGTATAATATTGAAGCGGAATTTCCTGAAATTACATCCGCGTTTTTAGATAATTTATATCCTCATTATCTACAACCAATTCCTTCAATGTCAATTGCTAAGTTTGAAGTTGACCCAAAACGTGGTAAAATTCAATCTGGTTTTTCAGTCCCAAAACATTCTCCGCTTTTTGCCCCAACAAATACCGATGGTATTTGTAAGTTTAGAACTACTACCGATTTAACTTTATACCCAGTTACGGTTAAACAAGCTGTGATTGAGCCTATTGATAAATACGATTTTTTAGATTCTTCGTCGCAAACTGTTGCCGTACTACGATTGTCTTTGGAATCCCAACAAGGACCTTTTAGTGAACTAGATTTGAAAAAACTTCGGTTTTATCTCAATGGAGACAAATCGGTTGTACATATGCTGTATGAATTGTTGTTCTCCCAAACAACCGATGTTCTATTACTTTCAGATACCATGAAAGTACCAATTAGTTTAGGAGCTAATTCAATCCAATCAGTAGGTTTTAACCCTGACGAAGAATGTATACCATATCCTAAACATTCTCATCCTCAATACAGACTTTTACAAGAATATTTTGTATTCCCAGAAAAATTCTTGTTTTTTGATATTGTAAATTTAGACAAACGAAAAGCTGAAGATCAACTTGATCTTTTGTTTTTGTTGAAATATGTACCTCAAAACCAGTTACGAGTTTCAAAAGATAATTTTGAATTGGGATGTGTACCAGTTATAAATCTTTTTCATAAAACTTCTGAACCAATACGTTTAACGCAAACTGAGTTAGAATACAACCTTACTGCAGATATTCGTAGAGAACATACTACAGAAATCCATAGTATAGATAAAATTTCAGCTTCTTCAGATAGTATGAATGAATCTGTTGATTACAATCAATTTTATTCGTTTAGCCATCAACAAGAATCTGATTCAAATAAAGCATATTGGATTGCAAGAAGAATACCGGTAGAAAAGAAAAATATGCAAGGTACGGAAATGATGCTTTCATTTGTAGACTTGCAATTTAATCCCAAATTACCTGCTGATTCAACAATTTTTGCGCATACACTTTGTACTAATAGACACGCAGCAGACCAAATGCCGTATGGAGCTGTTTTGTTTACAGAAGATTCAATACCTGTATCAAAAATATATTGTGTACAAAAACCTACAAATCAAATAGATCCTCCAATTGCAGGAACTACTCGTTGGAGACTGATTTCTCATTTATCCCTTAATTATTTGTCTCTTTCTGAAGGAGAAAATTCTGTAAAATCCTTACGAGAGATTTTAGGATTATATAATTATGGCGATGAACCTGCAATCCAACAACAGATTATGGGATTGCGTGATATGAAAACGAGAAAAGTTGTTCGTAGATTAGGAAAAGATTCTTGGCGTGGATTTGCTCAAGGCACAGAAGTTTCTTTAACATTTGATGAAGAACGTTTTGTTGGTGGCTCTGCATTCTTAATGGCGAGTGTCCTTAATAAATTTTTTGCATTATATGCATCTATCAATTCATTTACTGAACTCATTGCTAAAAGTACGCAACGAGAAGGAGTCTGGAAAAAATGGAAACCTATGGTTGGCGCAAAAGAACTTCTGTAGAACAGTGGTTGTATGCAGAGCCTTGGAAATTCAATTTTTATAGAGCTGTTGCAATTTTAGAAAAAATTCATCCCGACAGACTTCCTGTTGGTGATACCGTTGAATCAGATTGGGAAACCGTTCGATTTAAACAGCATATTACCTTTGCTTTTATGCCGAGTTCAATATATAATTTGAAAAAACCGGCAAATGAAGATGAAATGCCTGTCATGGATATTAACTTTATTGGCTTGAATGGTCCAAGAAGTCCCCTTCCGTATCCAATAACTGAATTGTTATTGGAACGAATGTGGAAAAAAGATTATTCGATGAAAGATTTCTTTGATATTTTTAATCATAGAATTACTTCTTTGTTATTCCGGGTTAAGCGATATCATAGGGTTGCACTTCAAAACAAAAAACCTGAAGAAACAAATTTAGCAACCTACTTTAAAGCTTTAAATGGAATGGGTTTACCCTCTCTTCAAAATAGGATGCCGATTGATGACAAACAATTTTTAGGGTATACTGGGTTATTGACGCAATCACCTCGTTCTGCTCAAGGTTTACTACAAATGTTGTCCCATCATTTTAACGTTCGATTCGAAATTGACCACATGGTGGGAAAATATAGAACAGTATTAGAAGATGATTTAACAATCATTGGAATTGAAGAAAAAGCACAAAATCATATTTTAGGTGATTCGGTTCTATTAGGGAGAAAAATATGGGATCAGGTTGCAGCATTTCTCATCCATATTCACGATATAACCTATGCTCAATATTGTAGTTTCCTTCCTTCTGGTGATGCATATACACCTTTATCGTCGTTAACACAATTTTATGCAAGTGAAGAATTCGATATATCTTTTAATATTCATTTAAATTTCGACCAAATTCCACCTACTAAATTAGTAGCAAAACCAAAAAATGTTCCTAAAGAAAGCCATTCTCGTTTAGGATGGAATGCTTGGCTTACATCCACTTCTGGAAAATCGAATCAAAATTTTTCTACTGTTTTATCTGGTGATAAAAACAAATACAAACACTTACTTGAGGTAATTGAAAAGGAATCTGCATGATATATGAATTAAAAACCTTAATTGAAAAACTTAACCCAACGTGTAAAAAAGCCTTAGAAGGGGCAGCAGGTTTGTGTGTACAAAATACAAACTATACTATAGAAGTTGAACATTTTTTAATGAGGTTAATTGAATTACCAAATTCTGATGTTGGACATATATTCACTGCATTTAAAGTGAATGTTGAAAATGTTCGGAAAGAATTAAAAATTT
>JBDNFX010000304.1:0-3499 GCA_041689575.1 Kapaibacterium sp. (SeqCode) | reverse complement strand
TTGCGAATTTGAACAACTGGACACGGACCGGCTTGTATAACTGTACAAGGAATGTGGTCGCCATATTCGTTGATGACCGAAGTCATACCGATTTTTTTTCCTAATATTACGCTCATTGTTTTTTTACTCCTGTTTCTCTCTTATTATACTTTAACCTCGACATCTACACCAGCGGGTATTTCTAGGCGCATGAGAGAGTCGATAGTCTTACTATTAGAACTTGAAATATCAATGAGTCGCTTATGAACTCTCGCTTCGAATTGTTCGCGTGATTTTTTATCAACGTGTGGAGAACGAAGTACTGTATAAACTGTTTTTTCTGTTGGTAATGGTATAGGACCCGATACCGCAGCACCTGTTTGTTTCACTGTTCGAACGATTCGTTCAGCTGATTTGTCAATCAAATTATGATCATAAGATTTTAATTTGATTCGAATTCTTTGCGTAGCCACACTTTTCTCCTGATTTAAGATAAAGAAAGAGGGTATCCTTTTTAAGGGAGAACCCTCTACTTTGTATTTATGTGTATTATTCGATAATTTTAGTTACAACTCCAGCACCTACAGTACGGCCACCTTCACGTATAGCGAAACGTAATCCGTCTTCCATTGCAATTGGAGTAATTAACTCGACAACCATATTATCAAGGTTGTCACCGGGCATAACCATTTCAATATTCGCAGGAAGTGTTGCAACACCAGTTACGTCAGTTGTTCTGAAGTAGAACTGTGGGCGATATCCGTTAAAGAATGGAGTATGACGTCCACCTTCATCTTTGTTCAAGATATACACTTGTGCAGTAAACTTATGGTGAGGAGTAATCGAACCTGTTTTGGCAATAACCATACCACGTTCAATTTCTTCTTTGTCTACACCACGTAGTAATAAACCAACGTTGTCACCAGCACGACCTTCGTCAAGAAGTTTACGGAACATTTCAATCCCAGTTACAGTAGTTTTCTTTTTAAGTCCAAAACCAACTAATTCAACTTCTTCGTTTACTTTTACAATTCCACGCTCAATACGGCCAGTTGCAACAGTACCACGACCAGTGATCGAGAATACATCCTCAACTGGTAAAAGGAAAGGTTTGTCAACTTCACGAACTGGAGTTGGAATGTAAGTATCTACACTATTCATTAGTTCATAGATACAAGCTAAACGTTCGTCATTAACATCTGTAGAAGGTGTTGAACCAGCTTCTAATGCATGTAATGCAGATCCTTTAACAATTGGTATTTCATCGCCAGGATATTCATATTTTGTAAGTAATTCTTGGATTTCCATTTCTACTAATTCTAGAAGTTCTGGATCTGCAATGTCTACTTTATTTAAGAATACAACGATTTTAGGCACACCTACTTGGCGAGCAAGAAGGATGTGTTCACGTGTTTGTGGCATTGGACCATCAGTTGCAGCAACTACAAGAATTGCTCCATCCATTTGTGCAGCACCTGTTATCATGTTTTTCACATAATCAGCGTGACCTGGACAGTCAACGTGTGCATAGTGACGGTTTTCAGTTTCGTACTCAACGTGAGCAGTTGCAATCGTGATACCGCGTTGTCTTTCTTCAGGCGCATTGTCTATAGTATCAAATGCTCTGAATTCCGCGCCACCTTTTTTAGCTAAAGCAGCTGTAATAGCAGCTGTTAGCGTCGTTTTACCATGATCTACGTGTCCAATAGTCCCGATATTAACGTGGGGTTTGGAACGGTCAAATTTTTCTTTAGCCATCGTGTACTCCTGTACTTAAGGTTGCTAAGATGAAACAAATAGTATGTTGTTATTTAAGTATGAACTCTTTTTATATTAAGTCCAGTTGTCTTGAAGCTGTATTAAAGTCGGCTCATAGTGGGAGAATTTCATAGTATAAATATCTCTTCCTTGAGTAATCGACCGTAATGTTGTTACGTATCCGAACATCTCAGATAATGGAACTTTTGCACGTATAATTTGCATAATTCCTTCTTGATCAATTCCTTCAATTCGTCCTCTTCTTGAATTTATATCGGCAATTACTTCACCGAGATAATCATTTGGTGTAGTAATTTCTACACTAAATATTGGTTCAAGAACTGTTGGCGAAGCTTGTCGTAATGCTTCTCGAATGGCTGATACTGTTGCTATCTTGTACGCAAGATCTACAGATTCGCCTTCAACTATTTTTATATCTTCTAAAGTTACAACGACATCCACCAGTGGGTAGCCCACCTTTGGACCAACAAGAGTTCCTTCTTTTGCCCCTTCTTCAATTGATTGAAGAAATGTAGCTGGAATGCTCTGTTGTGTAGAAACGTTGTTGACAAACTTGAAGCCTTTACCTACTTCATTCGGTTGGACTTCAATTTTAACATAGCCAAACTGTACTTTGCCTGAGGCAAGTGTACGTTGGTACGTATAATCTTGGCGGTGTGTAGCTTGGATTGTCTCTCTATAGGCTACTTGAGGTTTGCCGGCTTTTGCTATAATATTGAATTCAGTTTTTAACCGATCTACAATTATTTCTAAATGCAATTCGCCGACGCCACTAATGATTGTCTGTCCGCTATCTTCATCGATACTGTATCTAAACGTTGGGTCTTCTTCAGACATTTTTTTCAATGCTTCGAACATTTTATCTTGCTCTGCAAGAGTTTTTGCTTCGATGGATTGATTAATGACTGGTTCTGCGAAATTTATTTTTTCGTATACAATAGTGTTTTTTAAATCACATAATGTATCACCGGTTTTAGCAAATCGCAATCCAGGGATTGCAACAATATCACCAGCATATACTTCTGAAATTTCTTCACGTCTATTTGCATGCATACGCAGTAATTTCTGTACTCGTTCTTTTTTATCTATATTCGGATTATACACTGTTTCACCAACGGATAATTTACCGGAATATAGTCTAATAAAAGTAAGCCTTCCCACGAACTGGTCTGTTAGTATTTTAAATGCAAGTGCTGAAAATGGCTCAATATCATTACTAGAGCGGACAATAACATCATCAGATTCTGCGGTTGGATGCCCTTTAGTTGTAGGCACATCACTGGGCGATGGAAGATAATCAACAATCGCATTTAAAAGTAACTGAACACCTTTGTTTTTGAAAGAAGAACCTGCGAGAACAGGAACTAAAGAAACATTTTTTACTGCCGTTCGAACAGTTTTTTTTAAATCTTCGAGACTGATCTCTTCGTTATTTAAAAAACGTTCTAAGAGTATATCATCAAACTCCACAATGGCTTCAATTGCTTGAAGTCTATACAATTCAACATCTTGTAGCATATCTTCAGGTATTGGTATTTCCTGAACTGTACTACCATCGTCATTTTCATCGAAGGTAAATGCTTTTTGTTGTAGTAAATCTACAACTCCAATAAATTTATCTTCTGCGCCGATTGCTAATTGTAATGGTACAGCATTTACGTGTAACTTTTCTCTCATCATTTCCACGACTTTAAGAAAATTCGCACCAATTCTGTCCATTTTAATTACAAAAGCAATTCTA
>JBDNFX010000303.1:0-2023 GCA_041689575.1 Kapaibacterium sp. (SeqCode) | reverse complement strand
TTCCTTAAAATTTCAGTATATTTTACAGAACGTTTTCTCTTTTCATAAATATTTGGAGTCATTTTTACTATGCAAAAGTATTTGTTTTCCTTTGTTATTCTCCTTTCTGTTGTGGTAATTTCTTCGAGCTGTTCTCGAAAAAATTCAGACTCAAAATCAAAAGCAAATTCTATCTCTACTAAAACTGAATTGTGGAAAACCGTCAACACACCTGCTGGAGCTGATCCTGCTGTTAGTGCCACAGATGGTGGAAAAGGATTTGAAACAGTTGCAGATAGCTTAGGTTTTGTAACGTATGAAATCAAAGAAGATGAAATGAAATACTTTGGTGATTCCCGTGCGAAAACCGGTGGAGAAATGAGAACTTTAGAATCACAATTCCCAAGCACTTTTCGTCCATTAGGTCAACAATCGAGCACAGTAATAAATCAATCTGTATCGATGTTAGTTTACGAAACATTAGTGAGCACACACCCAATTTCAAGAGTTACTCTTCCAGCATTAGCCTCACATTGGAAAATATCTGAAGACAAATTAACATTTACGTTTAGAATTGACCCAAATGCTCGTTTTTCTGATGGAAACCCAGTGATTGCAGAAGATGTTGTTGCAACATGGAAGTTAATGATGGATGAAACTGTGTTAGAGCCTTCACTTCAATTAGTATATGGAAAATTCGAACAACCTGTTGCATTAAGTAAATACATTGTTCAAGTAAAATGTAAATCTTTAAATTTTAGAAATTTACTTTATTTTGGTTCAGCAATGTTTGTGTTAAGCTCAAAAGAAATTGGTGGATTAACAGGAAAAGAATTTTTAGAAAAGTTCAACTATAAAATGCCAGTTGGTTCTTCAGAATACATTCTTTTAGAAAATGACATTAAAAAAGGAATTTCTTTTACTCTTACTCGTAGAGATGATTATTGGGGTAAAGACTATCCAGCATCTAAGTATACTGGAAATATAGATAGAATAACTACTGAAGTGGTAAAAGACAATGCTGAATTAGAATATGAAAAATTCAAAAAAGGTGAAACTGATTTATTCAGATTCAACCAAGCTAATACTGAAAAATGGGTAAAAGATTTAGATTACGATGCATTGAAAAATGGTTGGATCCAACGATACAGAGTTTTCACTGATGGTCCGATGGGGACTTCTGGTTATGCGTTCAATATGCGTAAACCACCATTCGACGATATAAGAGTTCGTCAAGCATTTACATATCTTCAAAATAGAAAATCAATTGTAGAAAAACTACTGTATAATGAGTACGAGCCTTACAATTCTTTGTATCCGAACACAGTATATGAAAACCCAAATAATCCACAAATTGAGTATAACCCTGAAAAAGCTGCCCAATTGTTAGCTGAAGCTGGATGGTCGTCTCGTAACAGCCAAGGAATTCTCGTAAAAAATGGTAAACCATTTGTTCTTGAAATGGCACTACATAAAATGGCAGAACGTTTCGTAACTCCATACCAACAAGAATTACAAAAAGCTGGTATCAAATTAGAGATCAAATTCCAAGATTGGAATACAATCATTAAAAATATTGATGAACGTAATTTCCAATTGTTCTACTTCGGTTATGGTGGGCTTTTAACCCCAAACCCTGAAACTTCTTTGAAATCTTCATTAGCTGATAAAAATAACAACAACAATCTTCAAGGCTTCAAAAGCAAAAGAGTTGATGAACTTTGCGATGAATATGACAAAACTTTCGATGTGAAACGTCAAGAAGAAATTATTCGTGAAATCGATAAAATAGCTGCAGATACTTATATGAATGCATTTGGATGGAATCCACGCGGTATTCGTTTTGCAGTATGGAATAAATTTGGAATGCCAGATTTTGCAATTGGTCGCTTTACTCAACTTTCGTATTTATATCCTGTTGCTCAAGCAACTTGGTGGTATGACGAAGAAAAAGTAGAAGCTCTTGAAAAAGCTAAAAATTCAAAATCGCCTTTAGCGAATTCTAAAACTGAAATTCTTGAAATAAAGTATTGGAAAGAATTTT
>JBDNFX010000302.1:0-4094 GCA_041689575.1 Kapaibacterium sp. (SeqCode) | reverse complement strand
AAGTTTAGGAAGATTGGTATCTTTTTGTGCCATTTTGTTAATCTTTAAGAATAGTGCTATTTTCTTGCGTTGACGATTTCCAAGAATTTATAATGTTCATACTTTTTAAAATTCCGTGAACTAAGACAGCTTCTAATGCTTTAGTACTTAATTCTATCATAGATTGGAGTTCTATTTTTTCAGATTCTGGAAATGGTGACAACACGTATTTCACTAATTCTCCTAATCCAAAATTTTTAGAAATACCACAACGAAGTAGGGAAAAATCAGATTTTGGGATATGTTCTAACATTGATTTAATTCCATTATGTCCTCCGTCTGAACGGACGGCTTTCAGGTGAATTTTACCTACAGGAAAATTATACTCGTCAACAATTCCAACTATTTTCTCTGTTGGAATTTGATGCTTTCTCATTAAAACTTTTACAGCTTCACCCGTTAAATTCATATAGGTAGTTGGTTTTACAACCAAAACTGAATGCCTTCGAAACATAACTTCGGCTTCATACCATTCACCTCTACCACCTTTGAAGGTTCCAGAATGTTTTGCTACAAACGCATCTGCAACCATCCACCCAATATTATGACGGGTATTTTCATATTCTGAACCTGGGTTTCCTAAACCGACAAAAAGATATTTATAATTCATAGAAAATCAAAATGGAGTCCAAGTAAACACAGCAATAGGAATTAACGCTGGAGCAGTTGTAAAAAGAAACCCTAAATCTGCACTTACCCTTGTATCTGCCATACGAACACCCGCAATGATATTGACTGTATTAGAAGAATTTGGTCTAAAGGTTGTCATCCATACTTCACCAAAGGCAAAAAGATTGTGTGTATCATTGAAAAGAATATCCATTGTTAGACCTGCACCAGGGCTATTTCTTGAAAGAAAAATGTTTCCAGCCAGATATGGACTAAAAGTAAATGGGTATACATCAGGACTACCAAGTTTCAGAAATACTAATCCACTCATTCTGACTTTATATGTTTCATAGGTAGTAACAAAATACAAGTGACTGATATTGTTATTAGTATTCACCCATAAACTATTTACCCCAAAAGCCATTGAAATAGTGTTATCTTTTAACGTTTCTAAATTCTCATTTAAAAATGTTACTTTTGCGTTTATCAAAGAAATTTGTTCATTTGGAAAAATTCCAGGAATAATAGATCTAGCTCCAATTACTGATACGTAATCTGTTATCCCAATACCTACAGCCGGGAATATCAGCTCATATAAACCCGCATAATGATTCGGTCCTATTGGTTTTGCAGTTGGTAAAAGCAATGAACGATGGGAATGTTTGTTGATTTTGTTCATAGGAACAATTTCTGAAATTTGATTTTCATAAATTGTAGCTTTTCCAATTTCAGTTTGCAGTCGAATGCCTGGTCCATTTTCTTTATCAACAATGTAGTCAAATATTTTCCCTGTAAGAATATCACCATTTTGTAACCGAACGTAATAGTTCATTGGACTATGAATTGGTAGTTCGTCTAATTTATGATTTATGATTTCTTGAGATTTCACTTCATATAGACTGAGCAAAATGATTGAGAACAGGCAATATATTTTGAATAATCTCATATTTATTCTAACCAAATGATAGGAAACACCCATAAAGAAACTACGATAATAACTCCTGAATAAGCACCCATAAACAGTAATGAATTTACCATAGTATTCCAATCAACTGAGTGAATTGAAAAGTATGTTGCTTCTACTCCCACAACTACAATAGGGAGTAAAATTGGAAATCCTAAAATTGGAAGCATTCCATTTTTAGAATTTGCTTTTGATATTATTGATGATAGAATTGTTGTTACTGCAGCTAAAGCAATTGACCCTAACAAAACTACCATCAAATATTGAGTTATATTTTGAATAGTAACTTCTGTTACAAAAACAGGTAACAACAAAGCAGCAATTGAATTGACAACGACACTAGTTATAATTGCATAGTACAATTTGCCCACAAAAATTGCATTTGGTTCAGCAATACTTCTCAAATAGAGTGAAGTACCTTTTTCTTCTTCTTCAATAAAAATTTTCCCTGTTAAGGTCATTGTAGTGAAGAACATTACAATCCAAAGAAACCCTGAAAAGATTCCAGATGTTATGACATCGTTTGTGGTACTAAATACTATTACTGACAACGTTGTTAAAACAAACAACCCTCCTGAAGTAAGAGCATATCGAGTCCGTAATTCAACTAAAAATTCTTTTTTTGTAATTCGTAAAGATTTCACTAATAAGGACTTCATTTAAATGTAAAGTTTTAGTAGTTACGTTTGTAGTTTCGTTGTGTTGTAAAAAAAAATCCCTGCTTATATAGAATAAGCAGGGATGATAGAGAGATTTGAACGAGTCTTAACGAACAATCACTAAAGGTGTCGTTATCGAACCTTGAGGATGAATAATTCTAACGTAATAAGTACCATTAGAAAGAGATTTTACAATTGGTTGAACACTGTGTGAACCAACGCTGTAGAATCCATCAGCTACTCTAGAAACTAACGTTCCGTTTGCATCGAAAATATCAATACGAACAGCACCATCAGAAACCATTTCAAAAGAAAGAACTGTACGTTCAGATGCAGGATTTGGTTCAACTGTAACTTGTAGAGGTGAGCCACCTTTTGGAGTTGTCGATTCGTTTACACTTGTAATATCGAATGCTTGGAAATTAGCAATTGCATTTTCATAAAATGCATTTGTGTTCCACTCTGAAGGATTAAACAATCTTGAAGCTTTTTCAGGTTTAACTGTATAGTTTCCAAAAGCAGGAAGATTCACAAATGTATACGTTCCATTTACATCAGTTGTGGTATTTGTAGTAACAGATCCAGTTAAACGTAAAGTTACGTTTGCATCAGGAGTACCGTTTAAAGTAACATTACCTGATATGGAATATGTTTGAATACTTCCAACAAAATTTTGATTAGAAATGCTTTGTAAAACATTCGTATAAGAATAATCTTGAGGAGTAAATGAATACCCAACACCAAAAGCAGTTACCATATAATTTCCAAATGCTTCTACTCCAAATGAGTAGTTACCAGTTGCATCTGTATTTATAAAGTTTGAAAATCCACCAGAAATAGTAACTCGAATATTTGGAATTCCAGCTCCTTCACTATTTACTACTTTTCCACTTATTGTGTATTGAGTTAAGATAGAATTGAAATTATATCTTGTAGATGAAGGATATTTTGATAATGTATCAATTGTGTGAGATCCAGGTACAAAGTCATAACCAGTACGTTTTGCTTGTGCTGTGTAAGAACCTAAACCAGGGAGACCCGTAAATGCGTAGTCACCATTTGAATCGGACAATGTCGAATCATTGATTGTTTGGTTTCCAGAAGTACCAATTACATAAACCATAACTTCAGTAAATGGAAGAGAATTCAATGTTACTTTACCACGTAAATCTGCAGGAGATTCTGTAGCAATAAAGTTTACGATTGTATTTGATTCCAATGAAGGAACAACACGTGGTGCATTATTAAAACCAAAACCAGCCAAGGTAGGAGTAACAGTATAAGATTTTACAGCATCAAGATTAGTGAAACTAAATGTTCCATTTACTCCTGTTACCATTGAATCAACTGAACCACCTGTTAACTTAATTTTAACACCAGACTTAGGGTTACCATTATACAAGACTGAACCAGTAATGTTGTAAGAACTTAACATTTCGAAACGAGAAACAATACCGTCGTTCATTGACGCTGTTGGTTGATCGTATTCTGCACTAAAGTGTTGAACATTAACCAATTTAAAGGCTTGAGTCACTAAATTAGACGATGCTAAAATTTGGTCAGCTGCATAAGAGTTTCCGTTAACTACGGTTGTGTATCTTGCAGCTATAGCAAGTGTATCTGTTAAATTGAAAAGGTTAGTACCTTTAGCATTTGTTACAGATTGTGCAAATGGAGCTTCGTTAAAGTTAGAAAGAACAATTACATTTGAAGAACTAAATACACTTAAGATTGATTGTACAAATGATTGTACTAATAATGCTTGTTGGCTTCTACGTTGTGCAATTGAATCTCTAGCGGGTTGAAGTCTACCAAATTTTGTT
>JBDNFX010000301.1:0-2041 GCA_041689575.1 Kapaibacterium sp. (SeqCode) | reverse complement strand
TAGGCAATTGCCCAACGTGGAGAACGAGCCACAAGCCCTAAGATATCTTGATGGGCTATTGAATTTACTTTAATAACAATTCCATCGATATTAAAAGGTAAATCTGAACGGTGCTTGCCCCAATATTGAATAAAAGAATAAACTTCTTGAACTGTTGAACATTTTTTTGTAGAATTATGCGTTGGAAACCCAATTGAATGTAAGGTTTTTAGATTTTCGTAATGACTTTCTAATCGAATATCATTTGAGTAGAGGCTGTAACAAACAACCTTGACTGGGCGTTTTGCCACATTTTTGGAATCTAATTGTTTTAAAGTTCCAGCAGTAGTGTTTCGAGGGTTAGCATATAATTTTTCTCCAGCTGCTTCACGTTCTGCATTTAACAGAAGAAAATCTTCGTTCAACATATATGCTTCGCCACGTACTGTAAAATTTTTTAATGTTCCTGAAACCTCAAGCGGAATTTCTCGAACAGTTTTTATATTATGGGTTATTATGTCGCCAGTTTCTCCATCCCCTCTGGTTGCCGCATATTCTAAAATTCCATTAGTATACTGTAGCGATACCGCAACACCGTCGAATTTCAATTCTGCTACGTAAGAATACGGAACTCCATCTAAACCTTGGGAAGCTCTGCGGTCGAATTCTAACATATCTGCTTCTGAATAGGTGTTCCCAAGTGAAAGCATCGGAACGCTATGAACTATTTGTTCAAATCCATCAATGGGTTCACCACCTACTCGTAAAGTGGGCGATGTAGGGCTTTGAAGTTTGGGAAATTGTTTTTCTAACTGTTGTAATTCTAAAAAAAGTGCATCGTATTGAAGGTCACTTATTATTGATTCAGCGTTACTATAATAGGCAGTATCGTAGCTGCGAAGTAAATCGGATAATTCTTCGATACGTTTTTTTTCAGACGAGAATAAAGAATTTTGTTCCATACATAGATTCTGAGTTTTTATTTTTAGTTCAACGATACTGTAGGAACAGTGTACCGTAAATCGTTATGAAAGGTTAAAGAGTGAATTTCGTACGTACTAAAAACGGTCAAAGGTAATTGTTCTACTATTTCTACAACAGCATCAACCGAGCTTCCCGAAAAAACTGCCCACAAAGTTGTTCTGTTATCCTTAAGCGTATACGATAGTAATTTCCCTTCTAAGAACAATTTCGCTACTTGTAGCCGTTGAAGTGGTAATAATTCAAAAAATTTCATTGTTGGTACTTCAGGGTATTGAAATACAACCATATATTGCTGTGTTTTGCTCATTGTCTGTACCTTGTGATGTTATAATACTTTCGTTTAGTAATATCAAATAACGAACCAAAGTGTAAAAAAGTTCTATTACTGACAATTTGACTTCTTCTCTGTCGAATTGTTACTGTCAATAGTTCTAAAGCTTTTCTTAGAATAGTGAACTTACTTCTTTCACAAAAATAAATATTCCCAACGATAGTACAATTCCTATAAAGAGTTTTGATAGTTTTGAATTGTCTATTCTCGATTTTACTGCTATTCCTAAAAACACACCCAGAAATGAACCAGATAAAAACAAGAGAACAAAGAGAACATCTATTGAAAACGATTGAAATATATCGCCTACTATACCAACGAGTGAGTTTAACAGCAACAACGCAGTTGAGGTGCCGATTGCAATTTTGATTGGTTGGCGGTCGAATATTACAAAATATGGCGTCGTAAGAAACCCTCCACCAACACCGAAAATTCCAACAATTCCACCTAAAAATAATCCAAATAGGATTGTTCGAAGTATATTGGGTTTTGGTACTTCTTCTGAATTGTTTTCTTTTCTGTTATACATCATATATACAGTTGTAAATAACAAAAAGGAAAATAATAACATCAATATCGTATCACGTGAAATGCTTATTGATGCTGTGGAAAATAACACTGACGGTATATTAGGTGCGAGAAAGGTTCTGACCAAAAAAACGCTACAAAAGGAAGTCAGACCCAACGAAAAAACGCTTTTCCATTGGATCTGTTTTACTTTTTGTGCGTGAATGGTACTTATCGATG
>JBDNFX010000300.1:0-3171 GCA_041689575.1 Kapaibacterium sp. (SeqCode) | reverse complement strand
TTAAATAATTTTTCACAAAATTTAATTAATTTCATTTATATAATTTTAATTTAAAGTTAGATACTATACACTATAGTTGACGATGAATAAATGATTTTGTCTATTTTAAGTTAATTTTGTAAATATTTTGATTTTGGAAATATTGAAAAAACTTATGATGGTAATTAATTTATATTATTTTAAGGATCGGATTGAACAGCATTTTTTTAAATAACCAATGAACATGAACATTTTTTTTTCGTTCTTTTTCGTTCGAATAAAAACAAATAATTTTCATTTTCGAAAAAAATGAAATTTTTAAAGCATTAGAATCTTACGAAGAATCTTTAGATATTTTAAAATATCATACAGATCTTGAAAGTGGAATACTAACTTCAAAGGTTTTAAACAACATTGGTAATGTATATTTTCGATTAAAAGAACCTTCACTTTCGCTAAAATTCTATTTCCAATCTTTAGAGCTTAAAAACTCTTTGTCGTTACCAGATAATCAATTTGGTATGACTTATTTAAATATAGGAGCAGCATACTCTTCGATAGATAATTTACAATTAGCATTTGAAAATTATGAAAAAGCATTATCAGTATCAAAAAAAAATAATGATCTATTGTGTTTAGGACTATGTTTAAATAATATTGGTAATTATTGGTTAGGATTAAATGATTTTGATAAAGCAATTGTAAGTTTTGAAGAAAGTATTGAAGTTAAAAAGTCTTTACACCTCGATTCCGGGCTCGAAACTAGTTATTACAATATAGCAATTTTGTTAGCGAAGAAAAGTAGGTTTCAAGAAAGTACAAACTATTTAGAAGATGCATTAGAGTTAGCTAAAAAGTATAGCAATTCACTCCTTTTAGCAGATATTTACATCTTGTTTGCGGACTTAAACAGCACTATCGAAAACCCTTTGCGGTCGTTAGACTTCGCAAAAGAGTGTTTGAAAACAATAGAAACAATTCCAAATATTTTAGAAAACGATCAAGTTCGAAGTGAAATTCTACGTATTAGTTCTACTATTGAGGAATTAAAAGGAAATTATTCAACTTCATTGGAGCTTTTCAAACAGTATAAAAGAATTGAACAACAAACAGAAAAAAAGCATTTTGATATTCAAGAAATGTTGCTTCGAGAACAAACAGAATTTGAACGTAGAAAAAATATTGAAAAAAATGATTCGGATTCATCTTTTCAATTAGAAGAACTTCGTATAGAAAATGCCATTGTCAGCGACATTCTTCAAAGGACAAAGGAAAATTTAAATATTCTTTTAGAACAAAAAAACGATCTTATTCGAATGGCATCTCACGATTTGAAAAATCCATTAAATAATATACTTGGATTTGCAGAATATTTATTGAAAGAAATTCCTTCGATTCCATTTGACGAGATTAAAGAATACGCTTCATATATTAGAGATTCAGCTCATCGGATGACAAATATCGTAACAACTATTTTAGATGTTAATAAGTTAGGAACGTCCTCTATTTCAGTTTCCTTGCAAAAGACAAATGTTGCTTCTATAGTGAATACTATGTTTTTGGAGTATTCTAATTATGCTTCCACAAAAAACATAACTCTTTCTAAAAATATACTGACTCAAAAGTCAGTTTGCGAAACAGATCCAGATTTACTAAAACAGATAATTGATAATATATTCTCGAATGCAATAAAATATTCTCCCTTAGGTTCAAAAGTTCAAATCACACTTCGGTCTCAAGACAATATTGTTTCTGTTAATGAAGAACAAAAAATAGAAAATGTACTGATTGTTGAAATTGAAGATAAAGGTCCTGGTTTTACCGAAGATGATAGAATTAATATGTTTGGTACGTATGTAAAACTATCAGCAAAACCTACTGCCGGAGAACATTCGTCTGGTTTGGGGCTTTCAATAGTGAAAAAGCTCTCAGAACTAATAAATGTTTCTGTTTGGTGTGAATCTACTATTGGCGATGGCTCAACATTTTTTATCGAAGTGCCTGAAATACATTCTCAAAGTAACAAAAATAATGGAACACGATGAAAGAATAGTTTATCATTGTAAATTAGTTGTCGAGTATAAAGATGTCGATGCAATATTCTCGCTTAAAAATTTAGAATTAGTTCGAAAATTATTCTTTGAACAAATATCTTCACAGCAAAATATCCCATATACCCTATTCTACGTTGTTTTTTCTACAGTAGTTCTCAATTCTAAAGAAACTCTTTCACTTTCCAAACAAGATTCAACACTTATTGAACCTCCTTCAGCTTATGAAGAATTTGAAAGTTTAATCTCATTGATGAACGACTATTCAGAACATTCAGTTGGTTTGTTTCAATTTATAGTAAAAATTTTGAAACAAAGAATGTTTACTGAGAACCTTGCTGAACAAAAAGAATTGATTTATACAAATTTAAGTCTTTTTCTAAAGCTTCAAGATTCTTTAAGTGCCTTAGAGTGTGCAGTAATTTTAAAAACATTCTTTCACAATTCTGATATTGAAAATGAAGAATTAAATACCACAATTCTCGCGTTGTTAATTGCTTGTGGTGCCAATGAATTGGTAAAAACATTTCACCAATATTCACAAAAAGATAGTACAATTGATACAATACCAATTAGAATGTATAATGTTTTTCTTTCTTTGTATAATTTACGAAAAAGTGAAGAAATTGAAAAACTATATTCTGAATTAGAAAGTGAATCGTACCCAAGAACTATTCAAAAATACATAGATAGAATCTATGCATTGCATTTGTCGAAAATAGAAAAGAATAACGAAGCAAAAATAATATTAGAACAATTAGCGCAAAATTGGTTCGAAGAAAAAAATACAAAAGAGTATTTAAAAATCCACAACGATATTGTTTCAATTGTTCCAAATGAAAGTGTAGAGACTTTTTCTGAATATATTCAAACAATTGAACATCTTTTCGAAAACGCACATTCTAAAGAATATCTTTTAAATGTCTATGCTAAGAAACATGAATATGCTAAATTGCACAAAAAGTATGAGGCAATTTCATTAGCAAAAGCATTTCTTTTAGCATCTTCCATAAAAAAATATAGTTTTTTAGAAGATGTTGCTTTTCAATTGTCGGAACTTTCAAAAAAGAGGAAAAAGACCGTTGAAGCATTAGATTTTCTTTCCATTTCATTAGAAGCAAAAACAAAGGTGTATGAAGTA
>JBDNFX010000299.1:0-2722 GCA_041689575.1 Kapaibacterium sp. (SeqCode) | reverse complement strand
ACTTTGCAAATTTTGTGCCTTCTATTGAACCAGTAGATCTTACTTCGGAACCTGCACCAGAAGTTATAAAGTGGAGTCCATCTCTTTCAATATGTTGCAAGTCGTGTTCATGTCCGTTGAAATAAGCACTAACGTTATATTTTTTCATAAGTGGAACAATAGTAGAAACTAACTCTTTTTGTTCACCTTTTCGTTTTCCACCAGAATAGATATGATGATGACCCACAATGAATTTCCATTTTGCAGTAGACTTCTTAAGTTCTAGCTCTAACCAACGTAACTGCTTCTTGGTGTCTTGCCCTTTTACATTATATTCTTCGTTGTTTTCTTGATAATCAGTAATAAAAGGGTTTGTATCTATATAAAAAAGTTGAACTTCTGTTTTGGGACTAGCATCTTCTAATAAATGCTTTTTTGTAAAATATCTTGAAGGCATATTCCACCGTCGAGAACGCTTTGAATAATCAATTTGTGCTTGCGCATTACCTCTATAATCATGATTCCCTAAAACAACATACCAAGGAATATGTAGTGGATGTGCTTTGTAAGGAACTTCAAAAGAATTCATCCATTGAATATCGTCAACACTTTGGACGCCAATTGGATAAAAGTTATCACCGGTAGAAACAATAAATTCTGCATCAGCTTTTTCAACTATGTTTGCAAAGGATTGCACACTTTTCATTTGATCTTCATTTCCATTTCTACCCCAATCGCCAATAACTACAAAGGTGTAGGAATCTTTAACCGTTGTAAACGCTTCTTGAGCGGTAACGGTGATAGTTAAAACTAACAACAAAATAATTGAAAGTATACTTTTTTGAATATAAATAGTTTTCTTCATTTTATCTTCTTAAATATGTGTAAATAAATTCTTGAGGTCGAGAAACTTTTTCACTAACAGTAAAAAATTTAGATCCGTCTTTGGAAATGCAAATTCCTTCCCCTTGTTCTTCGGCAAAGATATAGAGACACTTAGCATTTTTAGAAAGTGTTTTACCTATAGACTCATTAGCATTTCGTTTCCAATAGTATGCTTTTTCGTAATCACGAATAATAATTTCACTACCATCTCTGGAAATATCTGCTGCTGTAACCAGACGATAAGGTAAAACTCCTAATTTTTGTAAAGTATCTATTGTAAAACTTTTTAGTGGAGTTGTTGCTTTGTAGACTCCAACTTGGGCTTCACGTTTTGTAACAATGTAAATATCGTCGTTTATTGGATCTATCATTATACTTTCTGCATCTCTTTTTCCATCAGGGTATCGAAAACGTATCATTTCATTAGGAGAAAGTATCAATTGAGAAGTTGTAATCACCTGTGCTTTTGTTGGCTCTTCAAAAATTCCAATATTTTTTATATCTCTAACCGCTCTATTGTCGCCAATATCTGCAATGTACAAAAAAGGAATTCCTGTTTTTGAATTCTTTGCCAAGGCTATATCTTCAATATCAGTAAATCCATAAGGCGATAACAGTTTAACTGAGCCTACTTGAATGCCCGTTGAATCTAATAAGTAGAGAATTGCCCTAGATCCATCATCATGAATCCAAAAATACCCCGAATTTTTTTCTGATGCAATAATTCCAGATGCTTCTACTATCTGCAATGGAGCTAACGTTCCTGAAAATCGGAAGATAGTTGTATCTGAACCATTACAACGAACACCCGTTGAAATTGTATCAACAGGTGTCGTATTGTTAGGAGGCAATGGTTGGCTTTTTTCAGCACAACAACAAACAAATATGTAAATTAAAAGATAGAGAATTACTCGTATCATCTTAATATTTCAAACCTTTTCCATCCGTAGAATAGCATCCAATATCAGCACTTGGACCTTCAATTGTACCGTTCGCAATTGTTGTTATCACAGGAGTAAAGTTTTTATTCCCTTTTCCAATTGCTGGAGAACCAGTTTTTAAACGGAAATTATACGCTGTGTGAGTATTTATTAAACTAAACGGAGCAAAAGTAGAACGAAGTTGATCTTCTGTAAAAGACATTACATTATAATTTACAAACATTGGATCGTTTGCTCCCGGAGTGAGAGACATCACATCTGATCCTTGTTTTACGGATACTGAACCTGGAGTAGCCGCTAAAAAGTCGTCTACAAATGATTTGTATGAACCATAAAAGCAGTTATTACCATATTTAGTGTTAAGTGTATCTGGAAGATCAGTACCTGAAACTAAACGTAGACCATAACGGCAGTTAACAATCAAATTATTATAGATTTGTCCTCGAGCACCACCTTCAATATTAATAGAACCACCACGACCTGCTTTTGTTCTTCTGAATCCACAATTAACGAAAGTATTGTTGTAAATATCAACATTACACTGAATTGTTTTCCCACCAGAATTCGAAGTTTTAGCACCATTCGTTGCAGCCCCAATAAACAAGTTGTAAGCTACTACACCAATAACACCACTTTTAATGTTAACACATTCACCACCAGTAGAACCTTGCATTTCAACAATGTTTCTAGAAAATGAACACTTACCACCTAAGAAACGAACTGCATCATCAGAAGTTCCTGATATGTAAGAATCTTCTACTACAACAGACCCATTAACATTGTTGTAAACAAGTGCATAACGAGGATCACCGTCATCATAGACGCCAACGTAAGAGTTTGGACCAGCAGGACCTCCAACATGAGTAATTTTTGTCCATTTGATAATTACTTCAGGAGAAGTTTCAAACGCCTGAATT
>JBDNFX010000298.1:0-1713 GCA_041689575.1 Kapaibacterium sp. (SeqCode) | reverse complement strand
AATTTTGCTCTTGAGAATGTACTTGCGGAACCGATAGAATTAAAAGGAGGAAGAGGTATATATACTTCATATCATCTGATACATTGGTAGAAAATCTCTTCAAAAATAGGAAATTTTTCGACGTAAACCACCGTTCACTTCAAATGTTTTTCGCTTCTTGTACTTTCAGTAGTTGATTTGTTCGATTTTTCGTAAATTAATGAAAAAAAAACGTCTTTTTTGCCCTTCGACATTATCATAAGAAAGTTCCATTGTGAAAATATCTTTACTACTTTTTACCTTTGCACTACTTGTTTTTTTACCGTTCAGTGGTTGTGTTACCCCTACAAAAATAAAACCTGTTGTACGGTATCAAATTAGAAAAATGCCTTCGGATACTATTCTAAAAAGAACCGAAGTTGTAGAAAACATTACTCCTCCTACAACAAACCCCGAAGTTCTTAAAAAATCTCCATTAGAAGAAAAGTTCTTGCTACTTCAACAAGAATTTGACCGAAATGCAAGTGTATGTCCTGATTTTGTGGATTTATTAAAACTTTTGAAAAATGATGACCCACTTTATTGGGAAGTGCTTTTTATGATTTGTGAATGTTACATAATTCGTGAAAATTACGACCAAGCTCGAAAACGGTTAGAATCTGTTTTGGTAAATTCAGGAACAAATAACGGACTTCGACAAAAAGCCTTAGTCCGCTTGGGTCAAGTTTATTGCGTAATCAACCAACCTGAAGACGCTCAACGATATTTTATTCAACTTAAAAAAGAATTTCCTACTTCTTTATATTTGCCTTTAGCAAATTGTGATGTCATTAACTAATAAGATTTATTTTCGTTGTTCTTGTAATTTAATTTCATCTTGTTCCATTCTGTCTAATTCTTGATACGCTTTTTTATACGCTGATTCAGACCCCTTCATTTCTAAGGCTTTTCGAAGTGCAGTCCTTGCATTTTGAAAATCGTAGGTGTACATATACGCCACGCCTAAATTGTAATATGCGTAATGAACTAATGGATTAGAAGTTTGGCTCGATGCTTTCATAAAATTTTTAATGGAAATATCCCATAATCCATTTTCTGCAGCTTCAATTCCTTTTGTTAGTTCAGGCATCGATTCATCGGATTTCAACTCTACACTTACTCTTTCTTCGTAAGGAATAATTGCTCTTAGAAAATTTGCAATTGATTTCTGCAAATTTTGAAGTATTAAACCATCTCGGTTAATGACTGCAGGAACTATATCGGTCGCACTGTTTGAAATTGAAGTCAAATCTTCAGTATTTTTCGTACCAATGATAACACCATTAATAGAATTCAATTGATAATTTATCGAAAGAGTGTGGTTTCCAGTTCTCTTTTGGTCAATGTGGGTTTTCCCTTCTTTGTCCTCATATGGATCACCTTTGGTAATTTCTTCGGTATAATCTGAGTTAAGTATATTCGCATTTATTATCAAAACATCTGTTCCAGAAGGCATTCCCATACGGGTATCGAGAATTTCAAAATACTTCTTTTTTTGTAATTCTGTTATTAAAGTAGAACGGAAGTTTGCTACATCGGAACTTTTCGTATTTGATGCAAATACATTTCCAATTGCTGCTTTTTTGTATTGGGCAGTGGAAATTTCTGCTGGGCGAAGCACTTTTACGGAAACAAAGTTTCCGCAACCTGTGAGCAGCACTACAGCAAGGAAAAAAGGTACTAATTTTTTCATTT
>JBDNFX010000297.1:0-7321 GCA_041689575.1 Kapaibacterium sp. (SeqCode) | reverse complement strand
ATGGATATTGTAAAGAAGTTTTAAATCAATTACCAATGGAATTTGCTGTTGAAGCTCAAAAACTATTGGCTATTTCTTTAGAAGGCTCAGTAGGTTAATTAAAGTTGTATAACGTAAAAATTAAAATATAAATGATATTAGAAATAAAGAATCTTTTTGCGTCTATAGATGGAAAAGAGATTTTAAAAGGAATAAATTTAACGATAAATCCCGGTGAAGTTCATGCTATTATGGGACCAAATGGTTCTGGTAAAAGTACATTAGCTTCAGTTCTAACTGGGAAAACTGAATATGAAGTTACTTCAGGTTCTGTTACCTATAGAAATCAGAATCTATTAGAATTAGAACCTGAAATTAGAGCAAGAGAAGGAATCTTTTTATCTTTTCAATATCCTGTTGAAATACCAGGTGTATCTACAGCTAATTTTTTAAAGGCTTCTGTAAATGAAATCCGTAAACACCGTGGTTTGGAACCCTATGATGCAATGGAATTTTTAAAAGTTATGAAAAAAGAACTTCAAAATTTAGATATGGATAAAAGCTTTTTATCTCGATCTTTAAATGAAGGTTTTTCTGGTGGAGAGAAAAAACGAAACGAAATCTTCCAAATGGCAATGTTGGATCCTATACTTTCAATTTTAGATGAAACTGATTCTGGCTTAGACATTGATGCACTGAAAATTGTATCAAATGGAGTTAACAAACTTAGAAATAATGAACGTAGTTTTCTTATTATTACTCATTATCAACGATTGTTAGAATATATAGTTCCAGATTTTGTTCACGTACTTTCTCAAGGAAAAATTGTTAAAACAGGTACGAAAGAATTAGCAATTGAACTCGAAGCACGTGGTTATGATTGGTTAAAAGACGAAGTTCTCCAAACAGAGGAAGCATAACGAATGAGTATAGAATCTTTGCAAAACGTTGTTCAAGAACAATTTGAATTAACACAAAAAAACTTAAACGGTTCTTATGATTCATTTTCAAATGTGATTCGTAGACAAGAATTTGAACGGTTTTTACAATTGGGGATACCAACTACAAAAAATGAAGAATGGAAATATACGAATGTATTCCCATTTTTGCGAAGTGATTTTTCATTCCCAGAACAATTAGAGCTTTCTAATGATTTTAGAATATTTATAGAATCTACCATACAGAAAGTAAATCCTTCATTTGCACTTGTTTTGGTAAATGGAAAAATATCAAATGGTTTTTCACTTAATTTAGATAAGTATTTAGGAACTATACAAGATATAGACTCTTATGCTAAGTCAAATAAAGAAGATTTTGAAAAACAATTTAATTCGTTGTGTACAGATAAGAACTCAGCATTTTCTAGTCTCTCAACTGCATTTAGCCAAAATGGATTTGTTATTTCTTTTGTTAAAAATGTTCAAATTTCAGAACCACTTTACATATTAAACTTTATAGATTCTTCAACTGTTTCTACTATTGTTCCAACTCGTTTTTTAATTTCTGCCTCAAAGTTTTCTAAGGCAACAATTGTTGAACAATCACTAACATTTGGAGAAAATCAGTCAATTTATATACCTACTTCAGAAGTGTTTGTAGACAATCAGGCAAATATTTCTATAGTGAAAATTCAGAACGATAAACCAAATTCAATGGTTGTTGATTCGATGTATCTTCATCAGAACGAGTCCTCAAATGCTTCGGTTTGTACTATTTCTTACGGTTCAAGTTTGATTCGAAATAATCACGAAAGTATTCATAATGGACCAAATATCCATACGAATTTGTTTGGATTAGCATTTGCAAAAAACAAACAACTTATTGATAATCATACTGTCGTTGACCATGCTAGTGCACATTGTTCCAGTACTGAATTATATAAACACATTTTAACTGACAACAGTACAGTTGTGTTCAATGGAAAAGTGTTTGTTCGAGATCAAGCTCAAAAAACAAACGCCTATCAATCGAATAAAACAATCCTCTTGTCTGACAATGCTACTATTAATTCAAAACCACAATTAGAAATATTTGCTGACGATGTGAAGTGTTCTCACGGTGCAACTTGTGGTGGAGTTGATGAAGATGCTTTATTTTATCTTCGTTCTCGAGGTATTTCATCGAAAGATGCCTTATCTTTATTAACTTATGCATTTGCAGAAGAGATTTTGGAAAACGTACCGGTACAGTCGCTTAAAGAATCTATTGAAAATGATATTCGTTCTTTTTTATCAAATAAAACAGATAAGTAGTATATGGAAACAATAGTAGAAAAATATTCAATTGAAAAAATACGCAGCGATTTTCCTAATTTGTCTGTACAAATTAAAGGTAAAAAACTTCGATATTTAGACAATGCTGCTACAACCCATAAACCGAACAGTGTGATAAATTCTTTACAAAGTTATTATACTGAATCGAACAGTAATATTCATAGAGGTGTCCATTCACTTTCACAAAAAGCAACATCGTTGTATGAAAATTCTCGTGAAGTTGTTCGATCGTTTATAAATGCTTCATCTTTAGAAGAGGTTATATTTACAAAAGGAACAACTGAAGGAATTAATTTAGTTGCAAACTCATTTGCTAAAAGATATATTAAAAATGGAAGTGTCATTCTCCTTTCTCAAATGGAACATCATTCAAATATTGTCCCTTGGCAATTAGTTTCTGAACAATTTGGAGCTACCATTAAAGTGATTCCAATGTTTGAAAATGGCGAATTAGATTTAGAAGCTTTTTCTGAACTTATAAAAGAGAATGTCTCAATTCTTTCTATAGTTCACATGTCAAATAGTTTGGGTACAATCAACCCAGTAAAGGAAATGATTTCAAAAGCCCATTTAGAGGGTGTTACTGTGTTAGTTGATGCTGCTCAATCGGCTCAACACATTCCTATTGATGTTCAAGACCTTGATTGTGATTTTTTGGTTTTTTCTGCTCATAAACTGTATGGTCCAACAGGTGTTGGAGTATTATATGGCAAAAAGAAATTGTTAGAAGAAATGCCACCATTCTTAGGTGGAGGTGATATGATTCTTTCAGTTACTTTTGAAAAAACAACTTATAACAAATTACCATTTAAATTTGAAGCAGGAACTCCAAATATTGCTGGAGTTATTGCATTTTCAGAAGCACTGAACTATATGAATACTATTGGTGTTTCGAATATTCAAACGTATGAACAAACGCTATTAGAAGAATGTACAAACCAAATCCAAGAAATTCCAAATGTTAGAATAATTGGGAACGCGGCAAACAAAGCGAGTATAGTATCGTTTGTAATAAAAGATATACATCCACACGATATTGGATCGTTGTTAGATTTAGATGGAATTGCAGTTAGAGCAGGTCATCATTGTACTCAACCAGTAATGAATTATTATTCCATTCCTGCTACTTCAAGAATATCGTTTGGACTTTATAACAATAAGGAAGAAATAGATTTTACAGTTAATTCTATTCGATCAATAATAAAATTATTTGCATAAATGGATTTAGAATTTAGAGAATTATATCAACAATTGATTTTAGATCATAATAAAAACCCAAAGAACTTTGGGAAATTACAAGTATGTAATCATCAGTCTGTCGGTATGAATCCTCTCTGCGGTGACCATTTGAAAATCGAAGTCAATATTAGTCCTAATCAATATATTGAAGACATCAAATTCTCTGGTGATGGGTGTGCAATTTCAAGAGCATCTGCATCAATAATGACCTCAATTGTTAAAGGTAAAAGTATTCCAGAAGTAAAAATATATTTTGAACAATTTCATTCTTTACTTACAACTGATGCAATTCCTGAAGATGATTTAGATGAACGAATTGCAATTTTTAGTGGTGTAAGAGAATTTCCTGCTCGTGTAAAATGTGCTACGTTATGTTGGCATACTTTACTTGCTGCTGTAAATGGTAAAGAAAATATTTCAACGGAGTAAGAGTTATGCATTTAGAACTTCCTGTTTGTCCTTCAGAATCATTGTTTACAAATCGTATGAATCAGTTACAAACAGACCCAACAGAACTAAAACAAGAGATAATTCGTAGTATAAAGACAATTTACGATCCCGAATTACCTGTAAACATTTATGATTTAGGTTTAATTTACGAAGTAAATATATCTGAATCGAACGAAGTTACTGTCGTTATGACTTTAACAACGCCCAATTGCCCTTCAGCAGTAGAATTACCAGTTAAGGTAGAAGAAGCAGTAAAAGAAACTAAAGGTGTAACAAAAGTTGTTATAGATTTAACGTTCGACCCACCGTGGGATAAAACATTTATGAGTGAAGAAGCCTTATTTGAAATGGGCTTATTATAAACAATCATTATATTTAGATACAAATGATATCGTCAGAAAATGAACTATTGCAATCGCAAACAGCTATAACTAGAACAATAGATGTTACGATTAGAATTTATGGGAAAGAACACATTGTTTCTGTAGACCCAGAAGAAACCATTTTAATGGCAGCTATTCGCCAAAATATCGATCCACCATACGCTTGTCAAATAGGTGCTTGCTGTACTTGTAGAGCCTTAAAAGTTGAAGGTGAAATTTTTATGGATGAACGTGAAGGTCTATCTGATTCTGAAATGGAAGAAGGATATGTTTTAACGTGTCAATCTCATCCTTTAACTTCAAATGTAGTAGTCGATTACGACCAATAACGGTATTCAAATATGATACGACTTTCTAAAAAAGTAGAATATGGTTTATTAGCATTACAATTTATTGCTATGAAACCTGAAGAAAAATATTCTTCAAAAGAAATTTCAGAATACTTTGGTATTTCTTTTGAATTGCTTTCGAAAGTACTGCAACAATTGCAGAAATTACGTTATATTACTTCTGTAAAAGGTGTTCACGGCGGATATATTCTAACGAAAAATCCATCGAATATTTCTGTAGGTGATATAATTCGAGATCTTTCTGAAAAAAAATCCTTAGTAGAATGTACGGACATTCATCATAAAAGTACTTGTTATGCTTATGAAAAATGTACGTTAAAAACGCCGCTTCGGATTGTTCAAGACAAAATTAACGACGCAATTAATGTTTTTACGATTCAAGATTTAGTTGTAAACGAACATTTAGATAACAAAAAAGAAATTTCTTTATCTTCGGAATATATAAATATTTTATAAGGATTGATACAATGATAGATTTAATGGCTCCTCCAAAGTTGGAAAATACTCCTCTAATTTCCATTCCAACTGGAGTATCAGGTACTGATGAAAATGATAATGTTCTAATAACTTCTAAAGCACTTTCAGAAGTAAAAAATATCAAAGAACAGAATACAATTCCTCAAGATTATGGTTTACGTTTAGGAATTAAAGGTGGGGGATGTTCTGGAATGTCGTATACTTTAGGATTTGATGCGGCTTCTCGAGAAAATGATATAATTATGAGTGTTGAAGACGTTTCTATTTTTATAGATTCCAAAAGTTTGTTTTATCTAATGGGGATTACTTTAGATTATTCAGATGGATTAACTGGAAGAGGTTTTACATTCAATAATCCTAACGCATCTAAAACGTGTGGTTGTGGAAGTTCATTTGGTGTTTAACAACTGAACTTAGCTTTTAGTTAAGCAAACAAGCATATTCAAAGATTTAAAGGTATAAACGAACAAAGTTTATACCTTTTTTAGTTTTAACTGTAGTGCTCGGCTACTATTTTAGGTACAAACTCTTCAACATTTTGGTTATATCTTGCCAACTCTCGAACAATTGTTGAATTCAAATATGAATATTTCTCGTGAGGCATTAAAAATATGGTAGATATTGAAGGGTCAAGTTTTCTATTCATTTGAGCTATTTGAAGTTCGTACTCAAAATCAGTTACTGCTCTAATTCCCCTAACTATAGCATTTGCCTTAATAGATTTAGCAAAATCGATTAACAAGCCGTTGTGCGATATAACAGAGACATTTGGAAGGTGTTTCACACTGTTTATTGAAAGCTCTATGCGTTCTTCTGTAGAAAACATAGGTGTTTTTTTTGAATTAATTGCAATTACCACATATAAATGATCAAAAAGTGTTGCCGCTCGTTCTATCACATCTAAATGTCCATAAGTTATTGGGTCGAAAGTTCCCGGGTAAATTGCAGTTTTCATAGTAATTTCCAAAATTGCACAGTTGCTTGTGGTGTTTGTAATGAATTAACTAGACTGAATATCTCTAATACTTCACTTGGTACTTTCATACCATTTTGTAATTCTGTAACAACGATACTGTCGAATTTAAGTAAATTTTTATCAACTAACAACTGAAAAATTTTTCCTATCAAAAACGTTTTATATGGGGGGTCTATATAAACTATGGAAAAAGTATCTGAAAAAATACCAGATTGTAAAATATCTAAAGCATCACCATAAAATGCTTGCATAGAAGTTTTCGGAATTTCTAACAATTCTATATTTTCTTTTAAGCATTGAAGTGCTAACTTTTGATTGTCTACAAAGGTAACCTTTGAAGCTCCTCTACTGTAGGCTTCTAAACCGATTGCACCAGTACCTGCAAACAAGTCTAAAAAAGTAGAATGTTCTATCATTGTTTGAGATGCTAAAGCAGAAAATACAGATTGCCGTAACGCTTCTGTTGTAGGGCGAGTTGTTTCAGGAATGTTCGTAGAAAGTAGTTTATTCTTTAGTTTTCCGCTTGTAATTCTCATTCTAAGATAAAGCTAGCTTTGTGAGGGTCTAATAACGAAGCACCAATACAAGGAACAAACGTATGTGCTGTTCTAGCACAATATTCTTTCGTTCTTTGATCTAATTTAGTTGTAACCATTCTAAAGGCATTTATACGCTCAACTTTTTGAATAATTCCGAACAATGATGCATGAGCATGTGAAAGTGATTCAGCAGTTAAATTGCTACCAAAAAGAAATACATGATCAATAAATGAAACTGTTCCAGATAGTAATTTCGTAATTTCTGATTGACACAATGAACCTAATTCTTTAAGTGAATTAAAAGAAGCCAAATCGTAATAGTATAATTTACCTTCACGAATAATAGAAACATCAATGAATTTTTCTTGAATTCCTAAAATTACTACAGTATTAGAATGAAGTTCAGGGTAATTATACAAAAATGCAGAATGAGCGGCTAGTTGGCGAACTTGAAAAACATCTACTTTTTTGCCGAATGATTCAAAAGTATCTTGAATGGCTTTCTGATAAGATTTTTCCATTAGAATTGCTAATTGCATCTGAGAGGATTTACTTTTTCCTTCAATTGGAAACAACTTTACATAAAAATCATTTACTGTAAATTTTGGATAAAGAAGTTCAATTTCAAAAGTAAGTAATTCTTTTAATTTTTCTT
>JBDNFX010000296.1:0-12419 GCA_041689575.1 Kapaibacterium sp. (SeqCode) | reverse complement strand
GTCCTAAATCTGATAGACCCTACCGTGGTGATTCCGATTCACCTAAGCCATATAAAAAAGATTTCTCTTCTGATAGTCCTAAATCTGATAGACCATATCGTGGTGATTCCGATTCACCTAAGCCATATAAAAAAGATTTCTCTTCTGATGGTCCTAAATCTGATAGACCCTACCGTGGTGATTCCGATTCACCTAAGCCATATAAAAAAGATTTCTCTTCTGATGGTCCTAAATCTGATAGACCATATCGTGGTGATTCTTCTTCACCTAGACCGTATAAAAAAGATTTCTCTTCTGATGGACCTAAATCCGATAGACCATATCGTGGTGATTCTTCAGGAAGTAGACCCTATAAAAAAGATTTTTCTTCTCGGGATAGTTCCGGCGATAAACCACATCGTGGAAGTTCTTCAGGGAGTAGACCATATAAAAAAGAATACTCTTCTGATTCAAATGGTAGAAACACTAGAAAATTTTCCTCTGCTGATTCTCAAAGACCTTATAAGAAAGAATATTCTAAAGAAACAATTGAATTAGAAATAAAACTGAAAGATCCTGCACCTTCTAAATTTAGTCCTCGACAATACACAAAAAGAGATTTATTACCAGATTCTGGTTCTTCAAAGGTAAGAACTGCTAGACAAAGCGAATCGCAGTCTGAAAATACTGATTCAAAAACTGAAAATAATTCAGAACAGCCAAAAAAGTTTACAAAACACTTTGATTCTAAATCAACATCGACTTACAAAAGTAATGAAGATGAGGCATCTTTGCCAAGACGTGGTCAATTTGAAAAAAGAGAATTAAACAAACGAATTCCTTATTCTAAAGAACAAAGAGAGAATAAGACTTTTATTGACGATGATTCGAAAGAAAAAAGATCGTATGTTAAATCAACTCCAGGTAAACGATATACGGCACGAAGAACAAAAGTAGTAGTAAAAAGAATTGTTCACGAAAAAACTCCTTTAACAACAAAAGGAAAAATTTCAGTAGATGCAATGTTGGAAAATGCACCAATTCGTATTAACAAATTCATTGCTGATGGTGGTGTTGCATCGCGTAGAACAGCAGATGAGTTAATTGCAAATGGTAATGTTACTGTAAATGGTGTAATTGTAATTGATCATGGTACAAGGGTATCTAAGACCGATTTAGTGTCGGTTAATGGGGAACCAGTAAGTTTTCAAAAACATTTGACCTACATTCTTTTGAACAAGCCAAAAGATATTATTACAACAGTTTCAGATGAGTTAAATAGGAAAACAGTATTTGATATAGTGAAGATTCACACGAGACTTTTTCCAGTAGGAAGGTTAGATCGGAATACAACCGGTGCATTAATTTTAACCAATGATGGAGAATTGGCATACCGTT
Source organism: Kapaibacterium sp. (SeqCode) (assembly GCA_041689575.1). GTDB lineage: Bacteria > Bacteroidota > Ignavibacteria > Kapaibacteriales > JAEUSM01 > JAEUSM01. The sequence continues at coordinate 11,042 of JBDNFX010000296.1, read as the reverse complement.
TGACACATCCTAAATATGAGGTTCCTCGGGAGTACATTGTTAAGGTAGATAAAAAAATTACCTTCGATGATGCAAAGAAAATTTCCGTTGGGCTTGAATTAGAAGATGGGCTTACAAGTCCCTGTATTATTTTCGTTGATCCATTAGATAGACAACGTGCTAGATTAGAAATCAAAGAAGGTAAAAACAGAGAAGTACGCCGAATGTTCGAATTTTTAGGCTACGATGTTAAATCTTTAGATAGAAAAAGTTATTCATTTCTTACAACCAAAGGGTTAGATCGAGGTCAATACCGACATTTGTCTCGGTATGAAGTTGACAGGATACGAACGATTTTAGGTTTGGGAGATTCTTTATATTAAATTACAGTTATGAAAAAAAACCTTACACTTTTATTAGTGTTGCTACTATGCACAGTTTCATTATACGCCCAACAACAAGCAGATGATCCGTTAAAACCAGCTCGTATTGTTTATCCTGATAAGGTAAAAGCGTTAACAAAAGCATTTTTTGAAAATTCCATTGCTGACAAAGTTTCAGAAGGGTATGATTTACTTACACTCAATAGCCCAATTGTAGATAAAGTAGAACAAAAAATGAATATCCTTTCTCAATTCAGAAAAGCAACATCGCTTTATGGTGCAGCTTTAGAATATGAAGTTGTGAAATCAACATTTATTGGAAATAATCTAATTGAACTTCAATTTGTTACTTTACATGACAAGTTACCATTACGTTGGAAAATGATTTTTTATAAATCTCCAAAACGTGATTGGATTTCAGTTTCAATATTGTTCGATGATCAACCTTCAGAATTTTTCTCTAATTAATACATTAAGGTTAACTATGAATTCCACAAGAAGAGATTTTTTATCTATGGGTGCAATTGCCCTCCCTGCAACAGCTCTTTTGGCACAAAATGATAAAATTCCAAAAACTATTGCAGCATCAAAACTTCATACGTTGCCTAAATTAGATTATAGTTATACTGATCTTGAGCCTTATATTGATGCTAAAACAATGGAATTACACCATTCTAAACATCATCAAGGGTATGTAAATGGATTAAACAAAGCTGAAGAAATGTTAGAAAAAGCCAGAACTGAAGGTGATTATTCGCTCGTTCAGCATTGGTCCCGACAAATTGCTTTTAATGGTGGTGGACATGCACTCCATTCGTTGTTTTGGAAGTCAATGAAAAGACCTACAATTGGTGGAAAACCAAATCCGAAAGGGAAACTACGTTCTGCGATAGAACGTGATTTTGGTAGCTTTGAAACATTTCAAAAACAATTTGCAGCGAATGCAATTTCAGTTGAAGGTGGGGGTTGGTCGTTATTGAGTATGCGAACTTCAGACAAACGCCTAATGATTACTCAAATTGAAAATCAACAAAAACAAACGTATTGGGATTGTATTCCACTTTTAGCATTAGATGTTTGGGAACATGCATATTATTTAAACTACCAGAATCGAAGAAATGAATATGTTGATGCTTGGTGGTTTGTAGTGAATTGGGATGCTACCCAAAAATTTTATGAAAAAGCTTTATCATATTAATCTACTTTATTTTAACTTACTATGACTCCTACACCTCTTCGCCCTGAACAACTTCACTGGGTTTGCGATGAATCACAATTTCCTTTTCAATCGACGATGGATATTCCTCCATTGGTTGGAATTATTGGTCAAGATAGAGCAATGGAAGCAATTCGATTAGGTTCTGAAATTTCTTCAAGTGGTTATAATATCTTTGTTGCTGGTCAATTAGGAAGTGGAAGATTGGCAACTGTTCAACAAATTATTAAAGAAATACGTCGCCCAAATATTTCATTAAAAGACTATTGTTATGTTCATAATTTCAACTTCTCTGATGAACCGCATCTTTTAGAATTTAGCAAAGGGAATGGTAATAATTTTAAGACAGCAATGTTAGATGCAATTTCCCTTTTACGAAAAACAATTCCTCAGTTGTTTGAACAAGATACTTTTCGTAATTCACGCCAAGAAATTCTTGATAAATTTAAAACTACCGAACGCGATACACTTCATGCCTTTGATATGACTATCCGACCGTTAGGATTTCTTTTAGGGCAGATTGAGTTAGAAGAAGGTGGATATCAGCCAGAAATATTCCCTGTTATTGATGGAAAACCCATACATATTTCTTTGTTACCAGGAATGGTAGAGGAAGGAAAAGTTACTCAAGAAAAACTACAGGAGCTATCAAAAGCTTATAGTGACTTACGGAAAAAGTTAGTTGAGCTTGGAAGAATTAGTATGAAACAAGCCCGTGAAGTTAACCATGCATTAGCCGATTTTGACAGGAATGCCACATCGACACAGATTAAAGGAATTTTATCCGATATACAATCTCGTTTTGAATCTACAGAAGTATCTGAATACCTTGAACAAGTTGAAAAAGATATTTACAAGAATATTGAACTATTCCAACTGCCTTCTGAAATTATACCGGGTATGGCTGAAACAGAAGTTGCTGTAGTTGAAAAAGTTAATGAAAGAATGAAAAGGTATTCTGTAAATGTTATTTTGGATAACTCTTTAACTACTTCAACTCCAATTGTAATTGAAACTTCTCCATCTATGGTAAATTTGTTTGGTACCATCGAACGAAAAATGGACAAAAACGGCGGAATTAGTATGGATTTTTCACATATAAAGTCTGGTTCATTTTTAAAAGCAGATGGAGGATTTTTAATTCTTAGCATTGCTGATTTAAACATTCAAACTTGGCAAACACTTCAAAGAGTATTGTTGTATAAACGATTAGAAATTCAAGCAGTTGACAATTCAACAATTGGAACGTTAACCTTACTCAAACCAGAACCAATAGAACCGAATGTAAAAGTTATTCTAATTGGAGATCAAAAGACGTATTATTCATTGTACTTTAATGATGAAAATTTTAAAAAGATCTTCAAAGTACTTGCAGAGTTTAATTACGAAACTGAATTAACTCCTCAAATGATTGAGTATTATGCAAAGTTTATAGCTAGGGTATGTGTAAATGATAATTTGTTGCATTGCGATAGAAGTGGTGTTGCCTCCATATTAGAATGGGCGGTTTCGAGCACAGAGACTCAAGATAAAATATCATTAATTTTTAGTGATATTGGAGATATTACAAGAGAAGCTGCGTATTATGCCAACAAGTTTAATTCATTGTTTATTACAAGAGAATTCGTTGATAAAGCGGTAGAAAATAGAAGAAGAAGAAATAGCGTATATGATGAGAAGATTAAAACGAGGATTCTTAATAATACTATTTTAATAGACACCGATGGTTATAGAGTTGGTCAAATTAATGGACTTACTATTCTAAGTACTGGTTTGGAAAGTTTTGGACAACCTGTAAGAATCACTGCAACAGCTGGGGTTGGGAATGCAGGTATTGTCACTATTGAACGAGAAGCAGAGTTAAGTGGTAAAATTCTTAACAAAGGCTCGATGATAGTTTTTGGATTCTTCTTGGAACGATTTGCTCGATCAAAAACTTTTACACTTACCACGCATATTGCATTTGAACAAACCTATGGAGGTGTTGAAGGTGATAGTGCATCAGCAGCAGCTGTTTACGCAATTATGAGTGCTATATCTCAAGTTCCAATAAGACAAAGTATTGCAATTACTGGTTCTATGAATCAAAAGGGAGATATACAACCAATTGGTGGAGTGAATGAAAAAATAGAAGGATTTTTTGATATATGTGCATTGCGTGGTTTAGATGGAACGCACGGTGTTATAATTCCTAAACAAAATGTGCCTGATCTAATGCTCAAAATAGAAATTATTCAAGCAGTAAAAGATCAAAAATTTTCTATTTATCCAATTGAAAAAATAGAAGATGCCATTTTACTTTACTTTGATATGGAAGCTGGAACAAATTTAAGTGATGGAACTTTTAGTGAAAATTCATTATTTAGTATTATTGATTCTAAATTACAAGAATTTGCTCAACATTTCCGTGAATCTATTCAACCAATTAGAAATTAATGCCCGTTTTAATTGCCCCTTCACTACTTTCTGCAGATTTTGCTAATTTAGAACGAGATGTTCTGCGTTGTCAAAATGCAGGTGCTGAAGTTCTTCATATAGATGTAATGGATGGACACTTTGTTCCAAATATTACCATTGGTCCTATAGTAGTGAATGCACTACGACCCAAATCTACGATGATATTTGATTGCCATTTAATGATTGCAGAACCAGATAAGTATGTTCAACAATTTTATGATGCAGGTGCAGATTGGATTTCTATTCACGCTGAGGCAACGAATCATTTACATAAATCAATACAAAACGTAAAAAATACAGGTGCAAAAGCTGGGGTTGTTTTAAATCCTTTAACACCTCTTACAGCTATTTACGATGCAGTTGAATATCTTGATTTTATTCTGTTAATGTCAGTAAATCCAGGGTTTGGGGGACAATCGTTTATTCCAAGTTTTCTAAAGAAATGCGAAACTTTAAAGAATTTTTTAGTGAAGAATTCTTATGAACATATTCCAATTGAAGTTGATGGTGGAATTAAAATCTCAAATGTCCAAAGTGCCGTTTCTGCTGGAGCTTCCATAATTGTTAGTGGATCAGGTCTTTTTTCCGGAGATTTAGAAAAGAACATTCAAGCAATGAAGAATGCTGTAAAGAGTATTTAGATTAAAATTGATCTATATATGATTTTACTTTTTTTACGTAGGCTTGGGTTTCTTTAAACGGTGGGATTCCATCATATTTTCGAACATTTCCAGGTCCTGCATTATAGGCAGCTAAGGCTAAATCAATATTTTCATCGAATTGATTTAACATCTGACGAAGATACTTCGCACCACCATTTATGTTCTGTTCTGGGTCGTAAGAGTTTTTTACACCCAAATCTTTTGCAGTTCCATCCATTAATTGCATTAATCCTTTAGCTCCAACAGTAGATTTAGCATTATTCTTCCCAGCAGATTCAGTAGTGATAACCGCTTTGATTAACGATATTGGAATTTGATGTGCTTGTGCAGCATTGGCAATAATTTCTTCATACCTGTTTATTCTATTAGTTACTCTATCAATAAAATTACCTTTTATTGGTTCTTCAATTTCTAAATCAGAAATTTCTTTTTTGGGAGTTATTACAGATTTTGAATCAATATTTTTTGGTAATGGAAAAGCCTCAATACGTTGAGGGGTATTAAAGCTACCAGATGGAGGGACTAATGGTAACTTCGAAATTGTTGGGATTAGTTGTTTTGGTGCATCTTCGCCTGTAAGATGTTTATAAATCATCGTAGCAACGCCAATACCCGTTTGAGATTTTGAAACATAATCTGAGAATTGAGTATCGGCAAAACCTTGTAGGATATCAGATCCAAAGGACATTCCTTCTTCATCAGAATCTTCATCAGTATCATCTAACATTGCTTTTCGCATTTCTTGAAGCATCATAGAAAAGAACATTGCCTCAAAACCTTGTGCTGCCTTTAGTAATTCTTTTTTCTCGTCTTCAGAAAGGTCTTTCGCACCAATTGAAGATCTTTTCTGCAAAGTATTCTCAAGATTTTTCATTCTACTTTGTAGTTCTGCATCCATTACAGTATCAAAACCACCTTCAGGGTCGTGAGAAATCCCAATATTCCTCTGTACTAATCCTTTTGAGATAGGTTTTTCTGGTTGTAATTGAGAAAGAAAAGTAGAATCTAGAATCATATAAATCTAAAAAAAACTATTGAATTATTAATTCACCTTGAAGAACACCCGCTTCTTTTAAAGCTTGAAAAATAGCAATTAAATCTCTTGGAGAAACTTTCAATAAATTTAAAGCTGCAGCAATATCTTGAACTGACTGCGAAGCAGGGATAACAATAGCTTCTTTCAGTTGTTCATTGGCAGTGATTGTAGAATTTCTTGCTCTTCCCGGCCCCCCCCCAAAGTAAACGGACTTGGCTGGGTAATGGTGTTTTCTGTCGCAACTTGAATTTCTAATCCTCCATGTGCAACAACACCAGGGAGTAGACGAACTGCACCATTAGTTACAACAGTTCCAGTACGTTCGTTTAATACAATTTTACCTTGTATATCGGTTTGTATTTCTAATGCTTCTAATTGCTCCATTAACTGCATAATTTGAGGTTGTGTAGCATTAGCTGGCAATTTAACCTCAATTGTTCCTTTATCTAATGCAGTAGCTGCATTAGTTAAGCCTTGAACGGTATTGATAGATGTTGCAACTCGATTTGCAGTAGTCCAATCAGGATCGTTTAAAAGGATTCTAACAATTCCGTTTGTTACTACAGTTCCTTCAACATCTCGATCTAATATTCCACCATTTGGAATTCGAGCAGTTGTTACAAAATTTTTGCTTGTTTGTGACCCTGCAGAACGAATTGCATAACCACCTACTGAAAGTGGACCTTGTGCCATTGCATACACTGAACCATCTACTGAAGATAGTGGAGACATAATTAACACCCCGCCTTGCAAAGAATTTGCATCTCCAATAGTAGAAACAATTACATCAATCCTCGCACCTTTTCTCATAAAAACAGGAATTGTTGCAGAAACATTTACTGCCGCTACATTCCTAATCCTCATATTAAAAAAGTTTAATTGTGGAACAGTAATTCCAAAACGCTTTAAGTAATTTGCGACTATTTGTAGAGTAAAGCGTGAACCTTGTGAATCACCAGTATTATTTAGACCAGATACTAATCCTTGACCAGTCAACTGAATATACGAAGCACCCTCGAACGTAGCAATATCTTTTAATCTCGCAGCATCTACTACCGATGATAACGAGAAAAAGACCATTAAAATTAAGACGAGATGTTTCATAAGTTTACTTTTTTAGTTGTTAAAACAAGAAACGTAAGAATTTAGTGATCAGCCCAGGTTCTTGTGTTTCGGTTAAAGTACCGTCGCCATCATAAATAAGTGTTAGATCCATAACTTGATAAGAAAATACGCTATTTGCGTCGTTCAAATCAACAGGTCTTACTAAACCAGAAAGAGTGATTTTCTGATTTTCACCATTTATTTTTGTTGTTCTTGTTGCTTCAATTTTAAGATTTCCATTTGGTTCGACTGATAAAACTTTTGCAGTTAACTTCGCTCGAAACGTTTCGCCTCTGTTAGTTTGTCCTCTGCCAGTAAAACCATTTTGAGTTCCTATTGAACCATTTACTGAGCCTTGAGAACTACCAATACCACCTTGAATAGTCCCGCCAATATTCGTTGTAGCAGTTTGAATAGTATTAGCAGAATTATCTGCTCGTGTGTCTTCAACAATTAATATCGTTAATGCGTCTCCAACGGTATATGCTTTTACATCTGAAAATAAAGAACGACGAGCATTTTCTACCCACTGTGCTGATGCATTCGATTGAATGCTAATGAAGTTTACTACTAAGAAAGTAGTCAGAATTAATATTTTTTTCATTGTAAGTACCATTTTATTTCGTAACAAAAACGATTCCATTTTGTTGTACAATCCCTATAAGTACTGATTGAGAACCTTCTCGAGATATTCTAATTTTGTCACCAATTTCGCCATTTTCAAGAGCAACGGCTGTTCCTCTGACTGTTACGGTACCATATTGAACAATGAGAGTAACAATATCGCCTTTTCGAATTGATTCAGGAGAAAGAACAGAATTTGCAGTAATCAAAGCACCTTGTTGAATTCTTTGAATAGTTCGGAAACCAATAACTTCTGGTTTAGTAACTATTTCAGATTCTTTGTATGCAGTTATATCAACTTTTTTTGCTAAAATATCACTTTCTTGTAGAGTATGTCCTGACATTAAATTCGATGCTGCTGTCGGCAATATTGAAAATAATTTCACATAAACAGGAACTTGAAGAGAACGAAGTAAAAGCGAATTTTTCTTAAATTCAACAGTAACATTCATTCTACCTTTGAAGTAAGCAATATCGTCTACAATATTAGCTTCAACAGCACTTTCGTCAAATTTTTGCGTTTGAATTGTGTTAACGACTATTTCGCAATCTGTTAAACAACGATCTTGAATATGAGAAAGAGCAGCCTCTTTGAGTCTGCTTCCAGAAAAAGTTGATTGAGCATTTATAACATAATTCGTTAAAAGCATCAATCCTAGAATCAAAACTATACGAACAGTCATCTTATCGTTTCAATTGAACCGCAGTTCCTAAAATTGTGTCAGCAGTTTGAACAGATTTAGAATTTATTTCATAGGCTCGTTGAGCAACAATCATATTTACCATTTCCTGAACTAAATCAACATTAGAAGATTCAATATAGGATTGAATAATATCGCCTGTGTTATTTATTCCGGGTTGTTCAAATACTGCTGGACCTGAGGCTACAGTTTCAACAAAAATATTTTCACCTAATGCACGTAATCCTGCTGGATTCACAAACCGAGCTAACTGAATTTGACCAACCGTTTGTTCGTCGACCGCACCTTGAGAAATTACCGAAACAACTCCATCACGGCTAATATTTACTTGTTGCGAATTATCTGGTATTTGAATACCGGGTTCTAGTATAAAGCCTTGAGAAGTAACCATTTGTCCATTTCGGTCACGAACAAACGATCCATCTCTTGTAAAGCCAAACGAGTTATCTGGGCGACGAACAATGAAGAAACCTTCACCATTAATTGCCATATCGAATTGATTATTTGTAGCAGTAATATCGCCAGGAGTAAATTGACGAGTTGTAGCAACTAATTCAGTTCCACTACCAATTTGTACTTCTTGAACAGGAACAATTCCTGAACGTTGAACATTACCTACTGTTTTCATTGTTTCATACAACAAATCTTGAAATTCTGGACGTACTTTTTTATATCCGTACGTATTAACATTAGCAAGATTGTTCGAAATAATTTCAATATATTTTTGTTGAGCTGAAAGCCCAGTTGATGCAGTTCGTAAAGTTTTATCCATTTGATAAGGTTACTAATAATTAGAAAAATCTACCTAATTCCATACTTTGATCTAAAGTAGAATCGTTTGTTTGAATAACTTTTTGCCCAAATTCAAATTGTCGTTGAGCTTCTATCATCTGAACCATTTCCGAAACAATATTCACATTCGAACCTTCTAAGTGAAATTGTTTTATCATTTTATCACCTTCCATCACTTCATTCATAGTTGTTTGACTGGTTGGGATAAATGATTGATCGGCTGTTCTTCGAAGTGTTTGAGGATTGTCAACATGAACTAGTTTTACAGAATTTATAGGTATTTCATTAAAAAAGACTTCACCATTTTCAGCAATTGTAATTTGTGATGCACGAGTAATATCAGGGTTTACTGCCGAAAGTGTACCAGACATCATTGGAATTTGAATTGGTCCGCCGTCTCCGATTAACATTTTACCATCAGGAGTTGTTATATACCCCTGAGGATTTAACATAAATCGACCAGTTCTGGAAAGCATTTCATTACCTTCCCAATCGGAAACAGCAAAGAAACCATCGCCATTAATTGCAATGTCTAAAGGATTTCCGGAACGACTAATTCCACCTATAGAAAAATCGTAATATGTTCCAACCGTAGTATCTTCAGGTTCTGGTTCTGATTGAGTATTGTATAAATTTCTTTTTGCATCTGTGAGTGCATGTTCAAACACAACTTCTCTACGGAATCCTGGAGTTGAAACGTTTGCTATGTTATTAGAAATAACTTCCAAGCGAGTCATTTGAGGAATCATTCCTAATGCAGCAGTATGGAGTTCACGTAACATTATTGATCATCTTTCAATTGTAATTTACTATTTTCATCTAACTTATATATAAAAGCTAATACTTCAGCTACTGCTTTATAAAGTTCTTCAGGTATTTCATCAAGGACATCTAATGTAGTAAGTTCTTGAATCAATTCAGGATTATTTAACAATGGAACATTATGTTCTTCAGCAAGTTTCATAATTTGTTCAGCCATTGAACCACTTCCTTTAGCAACTACTACTGGAGCAGAATGTCCGTCGGGGTGATACGCTAGAGCAATCGCTTCTTTTATAAATGTTGTCCTTTTTACAATTGGGGCATTTTTATTCAAAGAAGAGTCTTTTTGTACTGAATTTTCGCTGTTTTCCATCATGTGATATTTTCAATATTTATGCCAACAGCCTTTACTTTCATAATTATATAGTAAACTCTCCCATTTTTCGTACAATAACTGTTATTTTTCTTGCGTCTAAAAAATTGGTCTAATATTAGTAGTCTAATTAAATTCAACAATTGGCTATTTTCATCCATAAACAATAAGATAATTGGTTAATATTCTTCGTGTGGTTACAAATAGATACATAATTACTATAGTGTGTGTTGTTGGAATTTTTGGTACTTCATTTAGTTCCGATACAACTAAAGTAGTGAAATCACAACTTGATTCTGCTTCTACAGTAGTGGTAGAAGTAGCCTTTGATACGGTTCCTTTACTTACACCTGAAGAATTAGAACTCCTAGATTCGGATAGCTCTATTTTTGAAGCCTTAGAAAGTGATGCAATAACACTGAAGCTAAATCTGTCTGCTCAAGTTTTAACTCCATTTATTCTAGAATCATTTTCAGAACTTCCAAATGTTCAATGGTTCGAAGGAAGATATTGTTCATTAGATTCTATTCCTGAAGATTTCTTAGAATTTTGGCATCTACAGTGGTTAGATCTTTCGTATAACAATTTACAGAAAATTTCTACGAATTTTTCGCAGAATCTTTATCTCCGATCACTGAACTTATCGAATAATAAATTTAAAACCTTTTCTTCAACCTTTTCTCAATTTGACAGTTTACTTCTGATAACTCTTTCGAACAATCAGATATCTTCATTCGAAAAAATAAAAGATAGTGCTTTTTCTTTAGTAAGAGGGTTTTCAATTCATTCAAACTCAATTTCTCAATTTCCTGAAATGTTTTCAGGAATGAAACAACTTCGATGGTTCGATATATCGTCAAATAAAGTACAACTGCTCCCAAATTCAATTTTACAAGCGGAACGACTAACTTGGCTTTATGCTCAAAAAAACCAAATAAAAGAATTACCTGATT
>JBDNFX010000295.1:0-11367 GCA_041689575.1 Kapaibacterium sp. (SeqCode) | reverse complement strand
TGCAACAGGTAATTGCAGCATTGAGGCAGAAAGCATTGCTACTCCTCGTGTATGAGACAATTTGAGTAACGATTGTGGATTTTTATAAAAAAACAACAATTCTAAGGCAGCTTCATTTGGTGAAGTTCTTAAAATCACTTGTGTTAAACGTTCGTAAATTGTTTTCAGTCTTTGGTCTAAGGACGAAAATTCTTTTTTCGCTTCAATAACACCATATTCAACTAATAAAAACTTATTTCCAGTTTTTTCAACAACACCGAATCCAGTAACTATACTACCGGGATCTATTCCTATAATTCTCACAAGTTAATTATGTTAAGGGTATTTCGAAAATGTATTAATTAGCGTACATATTGTAATAAATCTTGTATACGGTTTTATAAAAGATAAAGTGTATAAAAAAATTATTTGACAATATGCGACAAAAACAGCAGTACTTTTAAAAACAAGAAATGAAATAATGTACAAATCTAATGTAAAATGGTAACAGTAAAAGTAGTATTTAAAGTACAATTGACAGAAATTATTGAAACCAAAGAAATAGTTACTTCTGAGTTTTTAGCATTGGATATATTTCGTAGTTATCTAGACAAATCAAAAGAAGAAATCTTTGAAAGTTTCAAGCTTCTACTATATTCTTCATTTCCAAAAGCAACAATTATTGAATTGTCCTCAATTACAAGAATATAAAAAAATTTCCTGAAAGGTAAAAATCAAAATCAATATTGACGCAATGCGACAATTCGTTTAGTATTTTTGAATAGTATCAAGGAGGTACCACGTCGAAGTAATTTTTATAATGGGTGTTGTAATGGGACTAATAAAAGTAAAAGTTGAATTCCGTGTTAAAGAAATAGGAATGCTTTAGAACAAATCAAGAAATGAAGAATTGATTATTGATTTAGATGAAAAAACCGTAAAATCTGCTCAGTCATCTTCTGGAAGAATCTGCTCAGTCATCTTCTGGAAGAAAAAGCTTAGAAGGTTGGGCAAAAATGTTCTTTCCTCAAGCTTTAGAAGTAAAGGTAGAAAAGATTACCAAATTGTAAATCGAACGAGGTATGTAAAACTAAAAAAGGACAAGTTGTCCTTTTTTTAGTTTTAGTGCGGAAAGGGGGACTTGAACCCCCATGCACTTTCGTGCACCACCACCTCAAGGTGGCGTGTCTGCCATTTCACCACTTCCGCAATTTTTATGTAGTGTACAAAAATACAGTATTTTTCTCAAAATGCGAAAAAATTCTAGTTTGCTGAAATTGTTATAAAATTATTTGTTGATTTATCGAATACTATCATTGTTTTTGCTATATTGCTTATTATGTGAGATATAAACTTTACAGAGAATACAATGAATAAGACTCATTATTTGTTGGAAAACATTGAAAAACGTGTAAAGAAATTTTATTCTCAACGAAATGAATTGCTGAAATCCGTATCAAAAATAGAATCAGTTTCTAAGTGTGTTTTTAAAGATAGTAGTTGGAATGATGTATAGACTATATCCCTTTTTAAGGGAAAGGTGTATTTGTTAATAATTCATAATATGGGTTATAGTTGTTCGCATTGCACTTTATGGACAGATGTATTCTATGGACTTGTAGACCATTTAGATGTTGCATTTAGTTTTGTAGTTTCCTCCCATAATTCTCCTGATACAATGAAAAAAAAATCAGCATCAATGTCACGGAAGTTTTTAATAGTTTCATCAAAAGAGAATACTTTCTTTCAGGATATGGGTTTTGCTGAAACAAAAAAAGAAAGAATCTACTATCAACTTGGTTATTCTATGTTTCAAAAAAATCCAGATGAAACTATTTCTCGAATTGGAATGAATTCGTTTGCTCATGGGGGTAGATATTGTTCAATTTGGCATATCCTAAAGTTTCTGCCATTACAGATCAATTGGTCACCTAAAAAGAACTATTAAATCAAAAAAAAATGGATGCCAATACCACGCAGAATTTAATAAATGAATTAGTAACGAAATCGAAAGACGCCAGAAAGAATCAAGTTTCTTTGATGTTTGATTATGCCCGCAAGGCATATACATTATCTAAAGAAATTGATTATAAAAAAGGTCAACTCGAATCTTTGTATTTAATAGGCATTTACCATTCTCTGAAGAGAAATTCTAAAGAATGTATACAAATTAGTAAACAAATTGAAGAATTAGTAGATTTAGATTTAGAATTTGAAATTTACTATGCTCATTCACTAAAACTTTCTGGAATCGAATTAGTTTACTTAGGCGAATATGAAAAATCTTTTTCTGCACTTTATAAAGCATTAGAAATATACGAACGATTAAATGATCTTGGGGAGATAAGTACAACTCAGTACCTAATAGGCAATTCGTGGAGGGTAGTAGGTAATTTAGCGAAGTCTTTAGAATTTTTAGAGGTAGCATTAAATACCTGCCGAGAGTTGAGCAATAAACCTCGAGAAGTAGATATAATGATTCAAATAAGTATAATATGTATAAGAAGCAACAATTTAGAATTAGCAAAAAAATATCTTTTCGAAATTCTAACGATCCAAAGGGAATTAGGTCTAATTCAAAATCAAATCTCTACGTTAAACAATCTTGGCGAGGTATTGATTCGTTCGAAAGATTATAGTTTGGCTTCGGAATACTTAAACCAAGCTTTAGAGTTGGCAAAACAAATACCAGAAGAAGAAGTTGTTAGTAACAATTCTTTGCAATCTATATACATAAATCTTGGTAATAATCATGTACTAAATAAGGATTTTTCTAAAGCAGAAATGTATTTCATAGAAGCCTTAAAATATTCAAACCAATTTAGAGAACCAGGAATGTTAGCGGGAATTCACTTTAGACTTTCTGCATTACGTTTTAATCAAAACAAAGTAGAAGAATCGCATAAAGAAGTACAGTTAGGGTTGAAGTTGATCAATGACATAGTAGATAAATCTGAGTTATTCGATGTTCTTGATAATGCTTGTGAAACATTAGAATTAGTTGAAGATTACAAGAATGCCTATAAACTTTGTACGAAGATGCTTCAATTAGAAATGAAAAAGAATGAAGGTATGTTTGAACAACGTAGTGTTGAAAATGATATTAAAGTACGATTTGCTGATGCTGAAAAACAAGTTGCTATTGAACGAGAAAACAATGAAGAAATTAGTAAACTAAATATTCACTTAGACAATGTAAATAAAGAAAAAAATGAGTTTTTGGGTATAGTTGCTCATGATTTAAAGAATCCACTTTCTAACATAATTCTCCTTTCAAAAATGTTAGCTTCTCAAGCTTCAAATATAACAGAAGAAGAGATAATTGATATTTCACAAGATTTAGTGGAAACTTCTAATAGAATGTTTGAATTAGTTACAAATTTGTTAGACGTAAATGCTATAGAAACTGGGAATATTAGACTGACAATTTCTACTATTGATATAACGAATATTTTAGAAAAAATAGTAGGTCGACAAGCTGTCTATGCGGAAAGTAAAAAAATCAATATTACATTAAAATCCTCAATTGATGTTCGAATTCCTTCAGACGAAAACAGTTTGTTCCAAATATTTGAAAACTTAATTACAAATGCTATCAAGTATACTCCATTTTCTAAAAATGTGCTTGTAAATGTTTATAGATCTGATGTTTTTAGTGAAGTTGAAAACACGGAAAAACCATTTGTTAAGGTTGAAATAATAGATGAAGGACCTGGTATTTCTGAAGACGAGATTCCAAAATTGTTTCAAAAATTTTCACGTTTGAGTTCAAGACCCACTGCAGGTGAACATTCAACTGGTTTAGGACTATCAATTGTAAAAAAATTAGTTGAATCTTTGCAAGGAAACGTTTACTGCGAAAGTACACTTGGAAAAGGAAGTACATTCATAGTTGAATTACCTTTTGAGTTGCAGTAAGATTCTAAAAATTGAATGATGAAATAATATCTTCACACGAAAAATTTGAATTCTTCGTTTTAAAAAAAATGCGTACTTTTATTAATTATCTTTCATTATCTATTCATAATAATTTATGTCTTCTACCCGTTTTCTCGCCATTGAGAACATTCTCAACGCTCAACAACCTCATACTGAATTTGCTTCAACACAATCTGGAACTGAATTATATAATTCGTTAGTTTTTGATGAAAAAGCAAAGAAGAAGTATTTAATCAAACAAGCCTACGAAAGCTTGTTGCAAGCTGTAGAGTTAGGTGAACCTATCGACAGAAAAAATGCTGATTTTATAGCCAATGGAATGAAAAATTGGGCTTTAGATAATGGTGCTACCTATTTCACACACTGGTTCCAACCATTAACAGGGAAAACTGCAGAAAAACACGATTCTTTTTTTGAAGTATTTCCTTTTTCAGAGCCTGTAAACGAATTAAGTGGAAAAGCTCTAATACAGCAAGAACCTGATGCTTCAAGCTTCCCATCTGGTGGATTACGCTCAACGAGTGCTGCACGTGGATATTCAGTATGGGATCCATCTTGCCCTGCTTTTATTATGGAAATTGGAATGGGAAAAACACTTTGTATTCCTGCAATTTTTATATCTTATACTGGAGAAGCCTTAGATCTTAAAACTCCTCTGTTAAAATCAACTGCATTTTTAGAAAGAGCAAGCAAAGAAGTTTGTCAATATTTTGATTCTTCTGTTGAACGCACCTATATTAACTTAGGATGGGAGCAAGAGTACTTTGCCGTTGATGAAGGTTTATTCAATGCACGTCCAGACTTAGTTCTTTGTGGACGCACGTTATTTGGCAGTCCATCAGCACGTGGACAACAATTCGAAGATCATTATTTTGGTACTATTCCAAGAAGAGTATTCAACTTTATGATAGAACTTGAACAAGCAGCCTTAAAACTTGGAATCCCGATTAAGACAAGACACAATGAATTTGCTCCAACTCAATTTGAATTTGCTCCACATTTTGAACTTGTGAATATTGCGGCTGACCATAATCAATTACTTATGGATATTATGGACAGGATTGCTAGAAAACATAAACTAAGAGTATTGCTTCACGAAAAACCGTATAATGGAATAAACGGCTCTGGTAAACATAACAATTGGTCAATTTCAAATGATAAAGGAGAAAATCTATTAGAACCAGGGAATGACCCTTTAAACAATCTACAGTTTTTAACATTTTATATAAATATTGTTAAATCAATACATGAATATGCAGATGTTTTACGTGCAAGTATTGCTAACGTTGGCAATGAGCACCGATTAGGTGCAAACGAAGCACCACCTGCTATCATCTCAGTATTTTCAGGTGAATTCTTGCGTTCTATAATCGATGATTTCTTGCATGATAGAACAACGAGCCAAAAACAAGTTAGTTCTATTGCTATAAATATTGCTAAAATTTCAGAAGTTCAAATTGATTCAACCGACAGAAATAGAACTTCGCCATTTCCATTTACAGGAAATAAATTTGAATTTAGAGCCGTGGGGTCTTCGGTGAATGTTTCAAACCCAATGACAGTTTTAAATACAATGGTTGGCGACCAATTAGTACAGTTTAAAAATGAAGTAGATTCATTAGTTTCTGGTGGTTTAGAGGTTAATACTGCTATTAAACAAGTGTTACGTAGATACATTAAAGAGGCGGAACCAATTTTATTTGATGGTGATAATTATTCGAATGAATGGATTGAAGAAGCAGAGCGTAGAGGTTTGTCAAACATTAAAACTACTGCTGAGGCTTTACAAGTTTATTTACGAAAAGAAGTAATGGAATTGTTCAGTCGAAATAACATTCTTTCTGAAAGAGAATTGAAAGCAAGATACAATGCCTTCTTAGAAGAATATATAAAGAAATTAGAATTAGAGGCTGTCTTATGCGTGGAATTAGCACAAATGCATTATGTTCCAGCGGCAATTACTCATCAAAATACTCTTTTAGAAAATTATAAAAGTTTAAAAGAGATTGGTTTAGTAAGCCAAGCTGAAGTTGTCAAACCTCAAATTGAAAAAATTTCTTTTCATATTAGTGCGATAATGAAACTATCTATAGATATTGAAAGTATACTATTGTCTGCTGATTCAATTCATGATGAATACCAAAAAGCATTACTCTGTGCTAAAGAAATCAAACCAAAAATCGAAGAAATACGTTTTAACGTTGATTCTTTGGAATCAGTTGTAAGTGATATACTTTGGCCCTTCCCGAAATATCGTGAATTATTATTTATACAGTAAAATTTGTATTGTATTGAAAAAAGTACTATATTTGTAGTCTTTTGAAAAAACAACCAAACCGACAATAAGGATAAATTATGGCAAAAAAAGGCGTACGTGTAATTATTACACTTGAATGTACTGAAGCAAAAAAAGAGGGCAAACCGGCTTCTCGTTATTCAACAATGAAAAACAAACAGAATACCACT
Organism: Kapaibacterium sp. (SeqCode); assembly: GCA_041689575.1. Classification (GTDB taxonomy): domain Bacteria; phylum Bacteroidota; class Ignavibacteria; order Kapaibacteriales; family JAEUSM01; genus JAEUSM01. Next base: position 4,983 of record JBDNFX010000295.1, on the reverse strand, counting down.
GAACGACTTGAGATTAAAAAGTATAATCCTTTTTTACGTCGTCATACTGTTCATAAAGAAATCAGATAAAAGATTTGTTCTGATATATAAGCAACAAAATAACTTTCGCACCGTTACTACTTAATAATTGTAAGGTGCTTTTTTTTATGATAGATTCAATAATTCTCTTACCTCTTGTAGGTTCGATCATCGTTTCAATAGGCACTGCAATTGTTGGAACCTTTTCTTATTTACGTAAAGAGTCTTTGTTAGGTGATGCATTAGCTCATTCTGTGTTGCCGGGTATATGTATTGCCTTTATCGTTTTTGAATCCAAACACCCCCTTATCCTTTTTTCGGGCGCATTAGTTTTTGCCTTTATTTCACAATGGATAATTACTTTTGTTTCTAACAATTCAAAGTTGAAAAAAGAAACCGTCTTAGGTGTTGTTTTGTCTGTCTTTTTTGGATTTGGAATATTTCTACTAACCATCATCCAACATAGCGGTTCTGGTAGTCAAAGCGGGTTAGACAAATTTCTTTTTGGAAAAGCTTCTACTATTTCATACGATGATGTTTCCATATATTTGGTGATTACCATTTCAATCGTTGTTCTGTCGATTCTTTTCTTCAAAGAGCTATTAGCTTCTTCATTTGATTCAATTTTTTCAAAAACTATATATGGATCTACAACTATAACTGATACTATCAATTCAGTAATGGTAGTGTTTGTAATAGTTTCAGGAATTCAAACAGCAGGAATTATACTTGTTTCGGCATTGCTAATTACTCCTGCGGTCATAGCAAGGTGTTGGACTAATTCTGCTAAAACAATGATTTACTTAGCATGTATTTCTTCAATACTATGCTCAGTAATTGGGGTTTTACTATCTGCATATATTCCTAAAGTGCCTACAGGACCAATCATAGTTTTTTGTTTAAGCATAGTGTTCTTTGCATCAATCACTTTCGCTCCTAAGAGCTTCCTTTGGAAAAGATTATTCTTTGCAAAGAAAATGCATTGGAAGGTCTTTGATGAAAATGTAATTAAATCATTATTTGTTTTAATTACTGATACACAGAAGTTTCGGTATCAAAATGCAGTAGAAATACTTTCTAAAAAGTACAACTGTTCAAATACAGATTTAGAAAAAAGTTTGCTTCGTTTACATTCAAATGGGTATATTCTTAAAAATGAGGGTATGCTTTCTGTAACGAAAGAAGGAATTGCTAAGGCAAAAAGATTGGTAAAATTACATAGATTGTGGGAAGTATATTTGGTTGAATATGTGCATATTGCGGCAGACCATGTTCATGAAGATGCTGAATCTTTAGAGCATATTATAACTCCTGAAATTGAAAACAAGTTAGAATTACTTTTGCAATTTCCTGAACATTGCCCACATCAAAAAACGATTCCGTATTCTACGTAGTAGGTGGGATTTCTGAAGTAGGAACTTGTTCTCCAAAAAAATAGAATTTGTAAAAAAAGAATTCTATTCCGACTAATAGCACTAAGGAAAGTGTGTCGGAGGTAAACCAAGATTGCTCAAAACTTTGTGGTAAAAGAAACGTAGAAACTGGTCCAGTAATAGCCCAACCAATAGCAAAGGTTAGCCCAATTACAGTTAAAGAAAGTATACCATCTGAAAATCTTCGTTCTTGCCAGCGTTTGGTAAAAAGATACAGCGCAAATAAAATATGCGATTGAAGTATAAGTATTTCTATCATAAATTTTTGTAATATTCTACAAAAATACACATTTTCTGACGTATGAACCAAGAAGAAATAGTTCTCATAATTTCAACATTCCCTAACAGAGAAGATGCATCGGCTTTTTGCAATAAGCTATTGGAACTTGGTTTAATTGCTTGTGCAACTATTTTACCAGAATGCGAATCTATGTTTAAATGGAATAACACCATTGAAATAATGAAAGAAACTCAAATAGTTTTAAAAACAATTCAAAGCAATCAAGAAGAAATCTACAGCATTTGTAAAGAAATGCACACTTATCAATTGCCAGAATTTATTCAATTCAATTCCATAGAAGCATCAAAAGAATATTCTCAGTGGGTTCTTCAACATTGTTCACAAAATCTATGAGAATAATACAAAGAAATCCTAAATATTCTTTTCTTATAACTTTGTGTTTCATGGGTGTAATTTCTACAATTACTGCTTTTTCGCAAAACAAACAACATTGTCTACAATTGGCATACCCTGAACATATTAAAACCGTTACAGATTCAGAAGTAATTTTTAAAGATGGTACTAAATTGCCTTTGTACCATCATTCGAAATATAGTAAAGATTACACGAATTTTGAAGAATTTTTAAATAATGCTTCTTTGTATAATCAGTTAGAACAATGTTATCCATTGACTGAACAATACTTACCAATTGAAAAAAATGTTGATCCAGGCAGAGCACGTTACGAACCTTTTTTTAAAAAAATGTACGGTTCAAGTGCAAGTGAGGTTAGAAAAAAATTAACAACTATTCGTTGGATGCCCAATACTGTAAATAAAACATTATTAGTAACAACAGTTAACGGAGTTGATAAAAAACTACTATTAATCTCAAAAGAACTTGAGGCGCTTCCAAAAGAATTTCATAAATATCTTCAAAATCCAGGTGGTACTTTTTTATGGAGAACAATTGCTGGTACAACACGGTTAAGTACACATAGTTTCGGTTGCACAATCGACATAAATGTATCTCATTCTGATTATTGGCGTTGGTATAGTCTAAATAAAAATGGGATTTATACCTATAAAAATAGAATTCCTTACGATATTGTTCGTATTTTTGAAAAGTATGGTTTTATTTGGGGTGGAAAATGGTATCATTTTGATACAATGCACTTTGAATATCGACCAGAATTATTCAAAACTAATTGTCATTGTTAATATGAATATTACATTAAACGGTTCCGACCTTACTTTAGATAAAATTCATTATCTTCTTGCTAACCCTACAGCAACTATTGCTCTAGAAGATAATGCTATTGTAGAAATGAATAAATCTCGAGCCTTAGTAGAACGATGGGTTCAAGAAAATAAAATTGTCTATGGGGTTACAACAGGTTTTGGAGAGTTTTCGAATGTATATATTTCTGAAGAACAACGTGAAGAGCTACAAGAAAATTTAATTTTATCACACAGTGCTGGAACTGGTGATTTTCTTCCAGACTATATTGTTCGGACAATAATTCTTCTTCGAATCAATGCTTTAGCAAAAGGTCATTCAGGAATTAGAGTTTCAACAGTTCAGACCTTAGTGGCTATGTACAACAACCACTTAATTCCTGCAGTGCCAGAACAAGGTTCCGTAGGAAGTAGTGGGGATTTAGTGCAGTTGTCTCATATAGCATTAGCCTTAATAGGAAAAGGAACAATTCGTAAAAATGGTGAATTTTTTCCTTCTACAGAAATATTTCACAACCATAATATGGAAACAGTGCGACTTACTTCAAAAGAAGGTTTAGCACTTATCAACGGAACTCAAATGATGGGAGCTTTTGGCTCCATTGCTGTAATTGAAGCTCAATTTTTAGCTGCAGTTGCTGATATCTCTGGTGCTTTGTCTGCAGACGCTCTTCGATCTACTGACAGAGCCTTTGATGAACGAATTCACATTTTGAGGGGTTTTGATGGACAAAAAACTTCTGCTAAAAATCTTCGATTCTTGTTAAAAAATAGTCAAATTAGAGAATCTCATTTTGAATGTGATACTCGAGTTCAAGATGCATACTCTATACGATGCATGCCTCAAGTTCATGGTGCATCTCGCGATGCTATAAATTATGTGTATTCCGTACTTTCAAAAGAGATAAATGCCGCTAACGATAATCCGTTAATATTTTCAGATTCAAACGAATATCTTGAAGGTGGAAATTTTCACGGTCAACCTTTAGCCTTAGCATTAGATTTTCTTGCAATTGCTTGTGCAGAATTAGCAAACATTTCAGAACGAAGAATAGAACGATTGGTGAATGGCTCTTTAAGTGGGCTTCCGCGTTTCTTAGCAACAAAAGGTGGAGTGCAATCAGGTATGATGATAGCACAGTATTCTGCTGCTTCTATAGTGTCAGAAAATAAAGTATTGTGCCATCCAGCGAGTGTAGATTCTATACCAACGAGCGCAAATCAAGAAGACCACAATTCAATGGGTTCAATATCGGCTCAAAAATGTTTAAAAGTTGTCGATAATCTACGTAGAGTACTTGCAATTGAATTGTTATGTGCTTCTCAAGCTGTCGATTTTCTTCGTCCATTACAATCAAGTACCTCTTTAGTAAAAGTACATATGGAAATTCGTAAGGTTGTACCGTTTGCAGAAACAGATAGAGTGTTATATAATGATATTAAAGCAATTGAAGAGTTGTTAAAAAAGAAAACACTTCATACGCTTGCAGAAATTAAATTGGATTTAATTTCGTGATTCGCATTTTTTGGTCTTTTTTTTGTATGTTACTTTTGTTGGATAAAATTCTTACTCTTGTTTAGGAAGTACAGCGTGCATTTGGTGTGTAATAGGTCCATTAAATTTTTCTTTGTTTTTCTTTTTCTGTTTTCAACTTCTTTGTTGATTTCGCAAGAATTAGATGAACCTTCTGCTTTGAAAGCGCAAACATCAGAGGCAATTGTCGCTGTCGATCTTTTTTCAAAAGAAGGTACTTTCCTTGCTCGTTCTACAGGCTTTTTCATTAACGACGATGGATGGTTTGTTACGTCCTCTTTAGCCGTTACCGAGCCTTCAACATCGAAAACTGGAATATTGATAATTACTACTTCAGATAAAACTCAGTATACCGTAAATACGATTTATTTTCTTTCAAACTATTATCCCCATTTAGCTGCAACTAATGTAGCTTTAGGGAAAATCCAAATTGCTGGAAATAAGTATTTACCACTTGCTGCCTACGAAGAAGAAGTTCCACTCCCTATTTTAAGAACTATTGGGTTTCATACAAATGACAGAAACCCAGATGCTTATATC